>JAQGHC010000031.1 GCA_028289015.1 Candidatus Saccharimonadota bacterium
TTGCATACTGTTCCTTCAGGCTGGTTACCCGGCTTGTCGGGGCAGACGTCAACCGGAGGGTTGCATACTGTTCCTTCAGGCTGGTTACCCGGCTTGTCGGGGCAGACGTCAACCGGAGGGTTGCGAACGATCGTCTTTACTGGCGGTACTACAGGCGGCATCAGCTTCACGTTCGGCGTCACCTCCGGGAAGGAGGCTGGCTTATTCGTGGGAACTGGTGGCGCCTTAAGGCCGTTGTCGCATAGTAAACGGAATTGACCGCCGCTTGCAACATTGACCCAGATCATAACGCCACATTCGCGGAATCCGCTGTCCCAATCAAAGGTGCCATCGGCGGCTTTCTGGAACGCCATAGCGTCGTACTCCATGCAGGCAGGATTGTAGACGAGCACCCAGTTAAACGGGTTTTCTTTCTGCGCACGAGTGCCTGCAATTGACGGGTTATTGACTGCTGCGGCCGCCGCCTCTTCGGGTGTCTTTGCGAACGACGCCCCCATGACAAAGTCACCGGGATGGTTATTCGCATAGTCAGCCCAAGCTTTGGCAGTGATGTCAGTCGTCCAGCCTTTGTCCTGGGTGTACCCAAACTGGTCGACCATCTGCTGAGCATCTGATCGAGTGTTCGGGTTCACAACAGGAGGAGCGACAGGATTTGCCGGACCCATCTGCTGAGCAGCGTTGAGCTGATCTTGGAGGGCCTTATTGGCTGCATCTTTTTCAGCTACCAGCTTTTCAGTGTCGGCGGCTTTCTGCTTTAGCGCATTGGCTTCAACGCTCAGGTCCTTTTTCGTCGTTTCGGAGGCGCTAACCAGCGCATTGTAATCATTGCGCAGAGAGACGTTTCCGACTATCAGCGAAATGACAACGAGGATCGCTATCAGTATGCCAGCGATGGCGAGGGCGGACCTTTTTGAGGTCGTTTCCTGGACGCGTAGTGGACGGGTGTCGCCGTTAAAGACGGGATGGTCTGCATCAGCCTGAGCTTCTTCTTCACGTCTCGCATTTGCGCGGTTTGCGCGTCTTGCTGCACGTTCTGCTTTGAATTCGGTAACTTTTGTCCGAATATTATTGAATGGATTCACACTTCACCCCTTTCAGGGGATAGGAGGTTTCGGATTTAGTGCGTAGTGCGTCATTGAACATTACTGTCCAAATGACACTTGCTGCGAAAACGCAGCACCAAAATGATATGTAAGCCGGTATGAAAAGGGAAGATATCGCCTTGGTGCCACGTTTTGCAGTTGCACATATTGTGTAACAATCTGACTTGTTAACGATCTTCCGTTACCCTAGATATGTCTAACGTAACCGATGGTTCTAATGTAGCATAAAACAACCATAATGTCAATGCTTAGGACATATGTTACACGCAAGCACAAACGTAATGACAATACCTACTAGATGTAGCGGCCGATGCCGGGTGTATACACTATTTTATAATATAGTTGACAAAAAATATTAATTAATGTATAAACATAACATCACTTAACAGAGACGTTGAATGATGATTTTGTTTTATACAACGCACATACAAAATCAATTAGGAGTAAAATTGCTTGCTGACAAAGTTATCGAAAGTCACACGCCGCTCCTCGATCAGGAACAGGTCAAGAGGCTGGATGGTCTTTCGAAAGGTCTCAATTTGAATCAGCCCGATAATCAGAAGATTTTTCTGATTACGGTCGACAAAATGAAACTTGGCATGAGCACCGACCATATGCTGGAGTATTTGGTCAACAATCGCGATTTGCCGGTCGGAAATGTAATTTCGGCCGTTCGCTTGTCGCCGGATTGCAATGCTGCTAGGCGTATCCACTGGGGTGCCGAACAGATCAGGCGGCACAAAGAGCGCAGTGGCCGTCCGGCTGCTATGCAGGTCTCAAAAGAAATGGCTGGGTCTCGCTCATGATGAACGAAAAGCGTAGTGATGAACTGACCGACGTCGAAAAGGACGCTCTGCGCAAGCTATATGAAGCAAATCGTGCTCCAGTGCCCAAGACGTTCAACAGTACGTGTGCCTTGGCTCGTGCATTGACTGACAACCAGTTGCTGCAGCCCAAAGATGACGCAGCTCAGATGTATAATTCCCTTTACAGACGGGGATGGATCGTTGTCCGGTACCACAACTCACAGGCAGCGATGCGCCTTTACGCCGTGTCCGATGACTACCTGGCACTTCAGCTGACGTAACAACTCCTAACAAACAAGGCCCAGAGGGTGTATGTATAGCACACTACCGATTATCGGTAGAAGCGACATACACCCTCTGGCAGTACAATTTTTACTGTTTACTTACTCGCTGTGCGAGTTTTTTGTTATTTAGAGGTGGCAGCTCTAGTCAAAGGGGTATTTATTTGCTATAATCATCCAAGTTAATTAAATGTTTTGGTCTCATCGTCTAACGGTTAGGACACCAGGTTTTCATCCTGGCAATCGGAGTTCGATTCTCCGTGAGATCACCAAGAAAAGAAGCTCACCATTTGGTGGGCTCTTTTTCTTGGTGGATTTGCGAAGCAAATCCGAACTCCGCAGGAGTTCGTGCGGCGACGCATTGCCGGCGCTACAATTCAATAGTATAATCTCAACTCTTGGGGGCTATCAATTACTACGCCGCCTGAATCTCCTGAAATTAAGACAGCATTCGTAGCAGGTCAGTCCATGATTATATTGAAGAAGCAAGGAGCGCAGGATCGTCCACTTACTTGCTGACTTAATATGAAAACAGCTTTGGCGTCTATGACCATAGTTATCTGAGCTGTGAAAAAGTGTAAAGTTGTTAAATTCGTTTTATTGTCATTAGCGTGATAATTGTGTAAAGTAATGAACAATATGCGCATGCGTAAGGATGTTCTGGGACGATTAGGCGATCGGTGGCTGTCGAGTCCTATTTTTCGTGATTTGCGGCAGCTAACCATCATCAGTATCTCTATAATAGGGCTGTCCATATCATTACTTGTTGTCCAGAGGGTAGTTGCGTCTCCTCCATGTCCATGTACGATATTTTCAGCAAATCAGCCAGCATCGAACCCCGGTCTATTCAATGAATCCGGGGGTATTGAGTTGGGTATCAAAATGCGATTTGACCATGATGGATATATAACAGGTATTCGTTTTTACAAGATACCAGGGATGGGGGGTGTTCACAGCGCTTCGCTATGGAATTTCGACGGCACCGTTCGTATGGCGAATGCAACGTTCGTAAATGAGTCAGCATCGGGCTGGCAGGAGGTGCAGTTTGCGCCTGTGGCTGTGACCGCCAACGCAACGTATACCGCTTCGGTTTTTATGGCAGACGGTAATTATACGGCAACTAGCAATTACTTCACTAGTCAGATTAATAATTCACCGTTTATCATTCAAAAAAGCGGTGAGGCCTGGGATGGTACTGGCAATTCCGGCCAAGGCACGTTCAAGTTGTCGTCGAATAGTGTCTACCCAAATGGCTCATTCAATGCTTCTAATTACTGGATTGATGCGACGCATGTCAGTTCGCCTGATATTTCACCTCCGTCTATAACTGCACAGACACCGGCTGCAAACAGCACCAACGTGCCAATTACTGATTCTGTAACGGCAACGTTTGATAAGCGGTTAGATCCGGCAAGCGTTACGAGCAGTACTGTGTTTGTGACTGACGACCAAAATCAGTTGATAAATGGAGCGGTAAGTTATGATGCGGCAACCTCCACACTTAAATTTATTGCCGATGCATTATGGGAAAATGGCAAGACGTACACAGTTACTTTAAAGGGAAGTAGCCCTATGATTCAAGATTTCGAGGGGCATAGTTTGGCAGCTGATTACAGTTGGTCGTTTACCGCATCTTCAACGCCGTTGTTATGTCCATGTAGCTTACAAAATAATCAGTTACCTACCGATTCAACGACATATCGTGAGGAGTACGCTAATGGGCTTGAGCTGGGGCAAAAAATCGTTCCAAACACGAATGGATATATCACTGCGCTACGTTTTTATAAGCCACTTATTAGTCCGGACAGTAGCCGTGCAGGGCACATTTGGGATGCGCAAGGTAATTTGCTGGCAACGGTGAATACTGCTCATGAAAGTGATTATGGATGGCAAGAGGTGCCGCTCGCAGCACCGCTGAGTGTCAGTAAAGATCAGTTGTATGTCATATCATTTGGTTTTGCGGTCGGAGATTATCAGGCTACTTTCGGCAAGTTCACGGCGCCAATGGTATCACCGGGCTTTACGGCCTATCCGTCGAATGATTCGCATAACACTGCCGTAGGAAACGGTACGGCTAATGCCGTGTATGCTACGGCAGCAGGGAGCTACCCCTCAAATCCAAGCAATAACAATCCTTATTATTATATCGACGCTGTTTTTAGTAAGCAGATACAAGATAAATCGCCACTTAGCGTCGTTTCCGTTGAACCAGCTAATGACAGCTACGCAGTGAAACGTTCGACACCGATACGCATTACGTTTGATCAGGCGTTGAATGCTGCATCGGTCACTGCTGCGAACGTGCAGCTGCGAGATGATGCGAACCAATTAGTACCACGTAGTATTGAATATGATCAAGCTCGGCATGCAATTGTTATTAAGCCTGCGGGTTTGCTTGAAGCGGATACTAACTATACTGTCACGATTGCGTCAGGCGCCGCCGACGTACGAGGTGTTGCTTTAGGCTCAGATTATAGCTGGTCATTCACTACTGGCGCATCTGCCGCGCCAATTAATAGCAGTCAAGGCGCTGGAGGTCCGATTCTGGTTGTAACGGCGCCAGGTGATCCATATGGCAGCTATTATGCGGAAATCTTGCGCACCGAAGGGATTCCCTATTTTAGTGTCAAAGATACAAGTCAACTGACGTCAAGTGTATTGGCTCAGTATATGACGGTGTTGCTCGCTCAGGCGAACCTTAGTCAGTCGCAAGTGGATGTGCTGGATTCATGGGTATCAACTGGGGGTAATCTAGTAGCGATGCGGCCAGATAAGAAATTAGCAGGGCTGCTCGGGTTAACTGATACGGGTGCCACCAATGTAAATCAGTATCTTCGCGTCGATCCGTCGACGAGGGCTGGTGCAGGTATCGTTAGTCAGTCGATCCAGTTTAAGGGTGTGGCTGACCGCTATGTTGCAAGCAATGCAATGACGGTGGCGCAATTGTATAGCGACGCTACGACTTCAACGACGCATCCAGCAGTGACAACACGAGTTGTTGGCCAGGGGTCGGCAAGTGCATTTAGTTATGACTTGGCGCGATCTGTGATTGCACTTCATCAAGGCAATCAGGCATGGTCGGCGCAGGATCGTGATAGAGATGGAGTTAGGCGTACAAATGATTTATTTTATGGTGCAATGAACGGCGATAATCAGCCTGATTGGCTTGATCAAACAAAGGTGGCTATTCCGCAAGCAGACGAACAGCAGCGACTACTAATAAATATCATGACAGACGCCATGAAAAAACGATTACCAGCGCCACGATTCTGGTATCTGCCGGGTGACTATAAGGCCGCACTGGTGCTTGCCGGGGATGATCACAACTTATCTGACAACGAAGGGACGAGGCAGCGTTTTAATGACTGGCTTAATTTGAGCCCGATTGGCTGTTCGCTCACTGATTGGCACTGCGTGCGCGCAAGCCATTATGTGTATGTAGGATCAGCATTAACTAACGCACAAGCGATGCAGTTAGCGGGGTATGGTTTCGAGATTGGCGATCATCCGTCTGATAATCAACTATGTAGTGATGATCAGTCGTATGCTGAATTGTATGCGCAATATTCAAGCGACATGACAGCTTGGCGAGCTAAGTATAGTGGTCTTCCTCAGCAGGTGACGACACGATATCACTGCTATGCGTGGAACGACTGGGACATGGTGTCACGGACTAATCAGGCACTAGGTATAAAATATGATTTGAATACTGTAGCGTATCCAGTCGGCTGGGTAAGCTCACGAAGTCCGATGGTGACAGGGTCGGGCATGAATATGCGATTAACCGATGCGTCTGGTGCAATGCTGGATGTACATCAAGGGGTGACAAATTTTGACAATACGGCTGGGGATAGCGTTGCAATTGCAGCAATGTTCGATAACGCTGTGGGTGTAAATGGCTATTACGGGTTATTTGGCAGTCATTATGATATGGTGGCTAATAATAAGTATCATGATACGCTTGTCAGTTTGGCAAAAAGTCGTAACATTCCTGTCATTAGTGCAGAGCAGGCGCTTGAGTGGCTGTCTGGGCGTGAGCAATCAACCATCAGTAGCTTGAGTAGCGCGATGACTGGTCAGGTGACTTTTCGTATTACTACTGCTGAGGGTGCACATGGCCTTCAAGCGATGATTCCTTTGCAGGATGCGGGTGGTCATATAGTTAGCCTGCTGCGAGACAATCAAAGTGTAGCCTATCGGACGGAAGTTATAAAAGGCGTGTCTTATGCTATTTTTGAAGCACAATCTGGGGAGTATGAAGCCCGGTATAGTGACTATGGTCAAGTAGCAAATAAACCAATTGACAACATGACAACAGTAAAGCCTGTTAACCTTTCGTCGCGTCAGATGACGGATGCGTCCGTGGCAGCAAATGTAGCGTCTGAATCGGAAAGTCAGGCGGCAGCAACGCTGCCGCGTAATGCCGTCGCGTCACAACGCAACAGTGATGATAGTAGCGCACTTCATCAGTCGTCTACACCATGGTACGGTACGCCAATCGCCTGGGTAGTTGCGACCGGTGTGTCTGGAGTAGTAATCGGTGTCGGTTGGCGTCTTATCGCCATGCGGCGTTACTTGTGATGATAAAATAAATACATGACATATGGCATACGTTTGCGTGGCGTCAATCTTGGCGGCTGGCTGATCCTTGAAAAGTGGATGACGCCCAGCCTGTTTACTGGCACTAAGGCGGTAGACGAATATACTTTAATGCAGACATCTGGTGCGAAGGAAAAGATCGAACGGCATCGAAAGACGTTTATTACTGAAGCTGACTTTAAATGGCTGCAGAAAAATGGCATTAACGCCGTACGGATCCCAATTGGATATTGGATTTTTGATGGCGACGGTCCTTTTACGCCGGCGATCAAATACTTGGACTGGGCGATCCAGATGGCCGACAAATACCAGCTAAAGGTACTGATTGACCTGCATGGACTAAAGGGGTCGCAGAATGGAAAAGACCATAGCGGACGAATCGGTAAAAATGAATGGCATAAACATAAAGAGTACCGCCAAGAATCTATCGATATATTAGAGAAGATCGCGCGTCGATATTATGACGAACCGGCGGTTTGGGGGATCGAGATGATAAACGAGCCGAAGTTTGGCATAGTGCAGTGGAAGCTACGCCGGTTTTATAAGCATGCCTACGATCGGCTACGTGCAGTGGCGCGACCCGGTACGGTGATCGTCTTTCATGATGCGTTTACGCCACGGTTACTGACGGGCGCACTGTGGCCGGACCCGCGTTATCCCGTCGTTATGGATATTCATTGGTACCAGTTCGGTAGCATATGGCGCAAGCATGAGAAGCTGGATGATTATTTTACGCGGGTTTGGCGGCGAGCTTGGTTGCTTATGAAATTACAATCAAAACAGCCGATTATCATCGGTGAATGGAGTGTCGTTTTGACTCAGGAGGCGCTTGCTGGTCGTAGCCCGCAGGAGGCACAGCAAGCTTTCCAGCGCCACGGCGCCTTGCAGTTAGAAACATACGAGTTCGCCTTTGGGTGGTTTTACTGGTCCTATAGGACCGAAGAACGCGGAATATGGAACTTTCGTGCACTGATTGAAGATGGGCGAATTTCGCTTAAGTAACAGAGAAAAGTGCTATAATATAACTCATGAGTATTATTTTCAAACGCACCAAGATCTTGGCCACACTTGGCCCGCCAACCAACAACTACGAAGCAATCGAAGCGCTTGCCACTGCGGGTGTAAACGGATTTCGGCTTAACTTTAGCCACGGTAGCTACGAAGAGCGCGATCAGCAGATCGAATGGATTCGTTCAGCAAGCGACAAGCTTGGCAAGCCAGTGGCAATTTTACAGGATCTGCAAGGACCGAAGATTCGTCTTGGTAGCTTGAATGAAAATATGAACGTTGAAGCTGGCGATGAAATTATCCTTGATCACGCCGCGGAACACAACGGCAACGTACTGCCAGTACAGTACAACTTGGCTGAAAAAGTCGAAGTTGGCCAGCCTGTCTTTATCTTTGATGGCAAGATCCGTACGACAGTCATCGAAATCCCTTCTGATACGGCAATTAAACTTCGTGTTGAAAATTCTGGGACATTAATGAGCCGCAAGGGTATTAATCTTCCTGATACTGACTTTGGCGGTGACATTCTGACACCAAAAGATATCCAAGACGTTGAATATGGCGCAACTAAAGATATTGATTACGTCGCATTGAGCTTTGTTCAATCTGCAGACGACATTAATAACCTTCGCCAGATTATGGTCGGCCTTGGTTCGACTGCGCAGATTATCTCAAAGATCGAAACTAAAGCAGCAATCAAAGATGAAGTGCTTGAAGAAATCGTGAAAGCCAGCGACGGTGTCATGGTTGCGCGTGGCGACCTAGCGGTTGAAGCTGGCGCCGAAGTGGTACCGATCGTCCAGCGTCGTATTATTGCACTTTGTCGTAAATATGGAAAACTAAGCATCGTAGCAACACAGATGATGGCAAGTATGGTGGAAAACCCAGACCCAACACGTGCTGAAGTAAGTGACGTTGCGAACGCTGTTATTCAAGGTGCAGACACTGTTATGTTGTCTGACGAAACGGCAAACGGCAAATACCCGCTTGAAACAGTTGCTGCAATGAAGCGAGTTATTCTTTATACGCAGGAGCACGCATCTGTTCGCCCGTTGCATGAAGTTGTACAAATGAAGAACACGCAACAAGATGCAATTAGTACTGCGGCAGTTAACCTTGCTCAGCAATTAAATGTTGTTGCAATTATCTGCGAGACAAAATCAGGTGCCACGGCCGCAAATATTGCTGCTCACCGCCCAAATCTTCCAATTATCAGCGTAACGAGCCAAAAGCGCTCTGCTCAACAGCTAGCGCTTAGCTATGCAAACAAAAGCTTCGTTCGCCCTGATGGTGAAAAAGCCGGCTTTGAACTTGCAAAAGAACTAAAGGCTAATAACTTCTTTGGCGCTCAAGACAGGTTGACTGTTGCTATTGTTAGCGGTAAACAACCTGGCCTTATTGGTGCTACAGACACCATCCGTGTTCGCATGATAGAATAAAGTTACTATATAAAATACGGTGGGGTATGAAATTTTTTAAGCAAACTATTAACACGGTGCCGTTACAAGGACAGACCGTTCTTTTGCGTGCAGATTATAACGTGCCATTAAAAAAAGATGGTTCTATTGACGATGATTTTCGTATCCGTGCGAGTCTACCGACGATTAAAAAACTACTGGCTGATGGCTGCAAAGTTGTTGTCATCAGCCACTTGGGTCGCCCCGAGGGCCGTGATCCGAAGCTAAGCCTCGAGCCGATTGCGCAGCGCCTTGCCGAACATCTGGGCGAATCTGTCCGGTTTGTTGATCAGACGATTGGCGACAAAGTCGCCATGGCTATCAAACGTGCGCCAAAATGTAGCGTTATAGTTTTAGAAAATTTACGTTATTATGCCGAGGAAGAAGCGAATGATGCGGATTTTGCCGCAAAATTAGCCAAAAACTCTGGCGCACGTTATTTTGTACAAGACGGCTTTGGTGTCGTGCATCGTGCACATGCAAGCACGTCTGCTATTACGAACTATCTGCCGAGCGTATCGGGCTTACTGCTTGAACGCGAATATTCAACGATTACAAAAGCGATGAAAGCGCCAAAGCGTCCGCTTGTCGCCGTTATGGGCGGCGCTAAGGTGTCGGATAAAATAGCCGTCATCGCTGAATTTATCAAGGTAGCTGACACGATTATTATCGGTGGAGCAATGGCGAATACGTTTTTAGCGTATAAAGGTTATAAAATGGGAAAAAGCAAGTTTGATGTGAACGAGAACGCAGTACTTGATGACATTTATGCTGCCGCACGTAAAAAAGTAGGTGCTGACAAGGTCGACGACTTTATTATGTTGCCGAGTGACCTGGCGGTTGGTCAGAGTTTGAGTGCTGACGAAGAACGGCACAATAAACGTGCCGATAAGTTGATGGCAGATGATATCGCGCTTGATATTGGCGACATCAGCATCGAACGGGCAGTTAAAATCGTTGCAAGCGCGCAGACGGTCGTTTGGAATGGGACGCTTGGATATGCGGAAGTGCCTAATTTTGCGCATGGATCTGCTCGGCTTGCCTTAGCACTATCAACTCACCCTGATATCACGTCGATTATCGGCGGTGGCGACACGGCTGATTTCGTTTTAAACTGGGATGCCCGAAAAGGGGGCAGCTTTAGTCATGTTTCCACCGGTGGCGGAGCTAGTCTTGAATTGATGGCCGGCGAAAAATTACCTGGCATCGAAAGTTTGCTAGACGCATAATGACAATTAAGCTACACTAGTAGCAAAGAAGCGTAAGTAGTATATGTCACGAGATAAGAAACTTATTATTGGTAACTGGAAAATGAACCTCAATACGCATGAGGCAAGTTTGTATTTGCACAAACTTGCACAGGCTGTTGACGTACATCGCGACGTTGAAGTGGTGCTTGCGCCAACGCTGTTAGCATTGCAGTCTCTTAGTTTGCAGATTGACCGCCGTCAGTTTAAATTGGCGGTTCAAAACTTTTACTGGCGTGACCACGGTGCGTACACCGGCGAAGTTTCAGCAACGCAGCTACGTGGTATCGTCGATTATGCACTTGTCGGTCATTCCGAGCGACGCCATGTCTTTAATGAATCAGATAAAGACACTCGCAATAAAGTACAGGCAGCTATTCGAAATCATATTCACCCTGTGCTTTGTATCGGCGAGACAGCAAGCGAACGTGCTGCTGGCGAAACGCACGACATTTTGCACGATCAATTAATTGGTGGACTGGCGAATGTTTCAAGCGAAGAGCTTGAGGACGTAATTATAGCTTACGAGCCAGTATGGGCAATCGGTACTGGGGATAATGCTTTGCCGGGTGATGTAATTAAAGCTGTGACGGCAATTCGCAGCCAAATAAAGCACTTATATGGTAACATCGCGGCAAAGAATATTCGTGTTCTTTACGGCGGAAGCGTAAAAGCGGACAGTGCGGCAGATTATCTTGCGATTGAAGGCGTAGACGGGCTGTTGGTTGGTGGGGCTAGCCTAGAAGCGCATGCTTTTGTAGAAATAATAAAAAAAGCACATAATGACTCTTCGGTTATAAAGAAATAGGGGCGAGGAAATGAGCGAAATGGATTTTGATGAATTAGATAAAGCGGTTAACACGCTCATGAATGACGTCCCAAAAGCGGAGCTGCTTAAAACGGACAGTATTAAAACGCTTACTATAAAATCTACTCTCACTGATGAATCTCGGCCTTCCTTTGACAAGCTTGATTCAGCACTAGCTGAAGTGAATGGCGCTAGCGCGGCTGCTATCCAAAAACCAACCGTATCATCTCCGTCTCGCAGCGTTGCTCCATCATTAGCGACCCGTCGCGGCGGCCGCTTTATGGATGTCGTTCACCCGTCATCAGACATGAAGACGGGAGTAACATCTACTTTACCTAGATCACGCCAAGGTGTCACAATAGAACCTATCGGGAAACTTTTACCGAGAAAATCCGACGACCAATCTGAGGCGATAGCTTCTTTGGTGGGTGATGTACCCATACGGTCAAATACCCCCGTTGAAGTTGCGGAAGATGTCACTGCTAACATAGCCCATACCACCCCTGCGAATGATTGGCCCGACCCGCTGGAGATGTCGGAGTATACTCCCGCACAAAACACGAGCGACGCGACTCTAGAAATAGAGGAGCTGGTCGTAGGTGACGTAGTGGAAGTTGAAGTTCCTACTAATGAACCGTCAACGATATTTCCCTCTGATGATACTATAGAGTTTGAAGACCCCAAATCACTAACATCACCATTCATTGCTGACGCGAAGGTAGAAAAGCGTCCACTGGGCGGTGCGCCTGTTGATGAACCCGGCCATGCTCCAGTTTTAGGCGTCCTTGCAGCCGATAATATGCCTACCACGCTTGATCCCGCAAATCAGCTACCACCAATGCCTGATGTCGTAGGGACGCATCTTCCTCCAGAGTTACAAAGTAATCTCATGGCTATTGAAGCCGATGGAGGCACGACCGCGCCAGCTGTACAGGCTCGCGAAGAGGTGAACACTATGCCAGCGCCTACGCTCATTGTTGAATCACAAAAGACGCCTGATGTCGCTACGCTAATTGCAGAAACAAAGCCGGCAACTGTTGAGGTGGCGACCATATCTGGACCTACATCTATTCCGCAACAGTATCATGAAGAGCTTAGCACGAGTGATGAATCTAACGGATCGATCTACGACACCGATTCATATCATCAACCTCTTGCTCACCCAGCAAAAACCAAATCAGGATGGCTATGGATCGTATGGATTCTTTTATTGTTGATTGCCGGTGGCGGTGGCGCAGTTGCACTCTATTTCCTTGGTATTATCTAACCCATTCCTAGTAAAAATTCGTTATAATAGATAGTAATGGATGTATTTAAAGACCTTAATCCCGCGCAAGCAGACGCGGTAAAAACGACGTCAGGCCCTGTGCTTATTTTAGCTGGTGCGGGGAGCGGTAAGACAAAGACATTGACGCATCGTATAGCGTACTTGATGATGAATGAACGCATCTGGCCGAATGAAATTCTAGCCGTTACATTCACGAACAAGGCAGCCAAAGAAATGCGCGAACGTCTTGGCCAGTTGATTGGCCAAGAGGGTTCAGCTCGTTCATTTATGCCGTGGATGGGTACGTTTCACGGCATCTGTGTGCGTTTATTGCGACAGGATGGTGACAAGATTGGGATTCAGTCTAATTACGTTATTTATGACGAAGATGATCGTCAGGGTCTTATTAAGCAGGCGATGAAGCAACTTTCGATTGCCGACAAACAAATTAAGCCCCGTGCTGTTAGTAGCGCAATTTCAAATGCCAAAAATGAACTTCTCAGTCCGGAAGAATTTGCTGCAAGTAGTCATTATCCATTTCAGCAAGCAGTTGCGAAGATATATGCAGTCTACGAAAAAATGCGAATCGAAGCTGGCGCCCTTGATTTTGACGATCTTTTAATCGAAACAGTACGATTATTCCGAGATCAGCCAGAAATACGCAAAAAGTGGCGCTCGCAGTTCAAGCACATCCTCATCGACGAATATCAAGATACAAATGCGGCCCAGTATGCGATTGTTAAAAGCCTGGTAGGTGAAGAGCGAAACATCTGTGTCGTCGGTGATGACTGGCAGTCTATTTACAGTTGGCGCGGCGCAGACTTTACTAACATTCTCAATTTTGAGCGTGATTTTCCTGGCGCAAAAGTAATTAAGCTCGAGCAAAATTACCGTAGTAGCGGTGCTATTCTTGAGGCTGCAAACAATGTGATTACAAAAAATATTCAACGCACCGATAAAGAGCTATGGACCGCAGAGCCAGCTGGCGCGCCCGTTCAGGTTCATCCAGTCTATGATGAAGCCGAAGAGGCCTACGCGGTTGTTAGTCGCATAAGCGTACAGGCAACAATGGGCGCACGCAAGTATGGTGAGTTTGCTATTTTGTATCGCACCAACTCGCAAAGCTACACGCTTGAGCGCGCCTTATTGCAACAGCGCGTACCATATCAAATTGTTGGTGGTGTTCGATTCTATGATCGTAAAGAAATAAAAGACATTATTGCTTATCTACGCTTGCTTTATCAGCCGAATGACCGGATGAGTTTTAGTCGGATAGTAAATATCCCAACGCGCGGCATAGGTGCGACAAGCCTCGAAAAGTTTCTTATTTGGCAGGCAAGTAGCGGCTTAGATATTGTATCGGCACTGGTTAATGCCGACCAGACGAGCAGTGTTATGGCACGTGCCCGTACGGCATTTGTAGCGCTCGGCGAGATGCTCCGCGTACTGCAGTCGCAAGTAGTAACTGATACGTCACCTAGTGAAATTATCGAAACGTTAATCAATAAAACTGGCTATCGCAACTATATTCTGGATGGTACGCCGCAGGCTGAAGAGCGCGAAGCAAATATCGGCGCGCTTATCTCTGACGCTAAATCGTTCGCCTCGTTACCTGATTTTCTAGAGGAAGTCGCTTTGATGTCGAGTGCGGATACAAACAGTCACGAGCAAAAAGTGACACTCATGACCATTCACGCCGCCAAAGGTCTGGAATTTCCAGTCGTCTTTATGGTGGGCATGGAAGAGGGAATCTTCCCGCATTCTCGCGTGCACGAAGCCGGTCCTGCCGAGCTAGAGGAGGAGCGACGTCTGTGTTATGTCGGGATGACCCGTGCTCGCGAAGAGCTACATCTGAGCTACGCCCAAAGCCGTCTGCAGTTTGGGCAGCGAAGTTACAATCCGGTGTCGCGATTTCTAGCCGACATGGGACATGAGCTGATGTCAGCGCCCGCACCTTCGTTTAACAAACAAGATGAATATGATGAATTTAATGATGGACCAGGTCTGGATATCGGTGATAACGTCCGCTCTGCAATGTTTGGTGTAGGCGAAGTCATTGATATTGACGGGCTGGCTGTGACGGTGAATTTTGAGAATGGTAAGACTAAAAAATTGAACGTTCAGTTTGCCCGTCTTGAAAAGATATGAGATTGCATTATTTTATGGGCCGGATACTTAGCCCGTTTCACACTTCTTTTTTTATCATTTATAACAAATTGTTTCATACGCCTCGCGCCAGGGTATTGGTTTGGAATGAGAACAATGAGCTGCTATTAGTGCGTAACTGGGCGGGTACACAGCAGTGGGGGCTGCCGGGGGGTGGAGTAGAGGGTAAAGAGAGTCCTATTAATGCCGCAAAGCGCGAACTATATGAGGAAATCGGCGTCAAGATGCCATTTACGGATTTCCTTCACGTCGCAACCTTACACCAGCAATATGAGGCATGGATCTATACAGTAATGATCCCGAGAGTTGCTATTCCGGATAAACCACATAATCCATGGGAGATTACCGATATACGATGGTTCTCACCCGAAGATCTACCGGCCGATATTTCCCCTTTGGTACCCCTGACGCTTAAGCACCTGTCAAAATCAGATTGATATTGGTATAATAAAACGAGTGCACCGCGGAGGTGTTTACTCCCCTAATTTATGAGAATTCTATCACGCAAATCAACCATTCCCTACAGCATCATCGCGACAGTTTTCTGTGCGTTTGTTATGACTTTGGGTGTTATTTTAGCAAATCGTGCTCACGCGGCATCTGTGGCTGATATCGCGACGGGTGAACATTTAATTACACTGCACGATGGCGGTCGTGACCGCGGCATCCTCTCGAGCGCAACGACACTTCGCCAGGCCTTCAAAGAGGCTGGCATTCAAATTGACCCGGATGACATGGTAGAACCAAGTCTGGATGAGACGCTCATCGCAAGCCATTATGACGTGAATGTTTACCGCGCTCGGCCCGTCACTGTAGTGGATGGTGCGTTGCGCACAAAAATTCTATCGCCTTATCAGACGCCTGAACAGATCGTAGATCATGCTGCCATTCAGCTTCAGGACGAAGATATAACGATTGTCAGTGCAAATACGGATATGGTCAGTCAAGGTGCTGGCCTGCAGGTGACGATTGATCGCGCTACGCCTTTTACCTTTGTGTTGTACGGCAAAAGAGTAACCGCGTATACGCAAGGTCTGACTGTCGGTGAAATGTTGACGCAAAAAGGGGTTAAACTTGCGCAGAATGACATGTTATCAACGCCTAAATCAACTCCAGTTACCGCTGGTATGACTGTCGAATTATGGCGTGAGGGTAAGCAGACAATAACCGAAGAGGCTGACGTCGCGTTCGAAACTGAAAAAATTCAAGACGCTGACCGTGATTTGGGCTACAAAGACATTAAAACTCCCGGCGTAGCTGGAAAGCGAACAGTGAGCTACGAGATTGAAATGAAAAACGGCGTTGAAATCAGCCGTAAAGAGATTCAAAGTGTTACGACAAAAGAACCTGTCAAACAGGTTGAAGTTGTCGGTGCTAAATTGCCAACGCCAATGAATCCCACCGAAGCGCAGACGCTTGGTCGTCAGATGATGCTCGACTATGGATTTGGCGAGGATCAATGGCCGTGTCTATATAATCTGTGGATGCGCGAATCTGGATGGAAGACGACTGCGGGCAACCAAAGCTCTGGAGCATATGGCATTCCGCAAGCCTTACCGGCAAGCAAAATGGCCTCAGTCGGTCCGGACTACCTCACGAATGCAGCAACGCAAATTACTTGGGGCCTTGGGTATGTCAAGGGCCGATACAACACGCCGTGTGGCGCGTGGAGTAGTTTCCAGGCAAAGGGCTGGTACTAGAATGGCGGGTCCAAATAAATCTCTCGGTCAACATTGGCTGCGCGACCGCGACGTATTGGCACACATCGCTGATTGCGCCGAATTAACAGCTGACGATACGGTGTTAGAGATTGGTCCTGGCTTGGGAACGCTCACTAGTGAGTTACTTCGCCGTAGCAAAAAGGTTGTCGCGGTCGAATTTGATGAAGAGTTGGCGCGCAAACTGCCCGCACAATTTCCGGGTAAAGATTTAACAGTCGTACAAAGCGATATTCTTTCCTTTGATCTGTCCGATTTAACGCTCGGGTACAAAGTTGTGGCGAATGTTCCATATTACATTACCAGTAAAATCGTGCAATTATTAATGACTGCTGATAATAAACCGGACGTTGCGGTGTTATTGGTGCAAAAAGAGGTTGCTGAACGGCTTGCTGCGCGTCCGGGTGACATGAGTATTTTAGCTGTCAGCGCGCAGTTATTCGCCGAGGTGACGCTAGGCGATGTGGTCGGTGCAGAGATGTTTACGCCACCACCAAAAGTTGATAGTCAGGTGGTTGTATTGAAAACTCGTCACACGCCGTTTCTAACCGACGTGGATGAAAAAGATTTCTTTCGTGTCGTAAAAGCCGGCTTTTCAGCCAAACGAAAGATGCTCCGTTCAAGCTTGTCTGGCGGATTAGGCGTATCGAAAGATCAAGCTGAAACCTACTTGCAAGCTGCTAAGATTAGAACCGATGATCGCGCAGAGAGTCTATCTCTTGACCAATGGCAAGATTTAACGAGAATTGTTTGTGGTACGCGCTAATCAGCCGACTATCTTTGGTAATTCTATCGTCGTCGGCGTTTCGTCCATCGATGACGGCAGTATGCGCTTTGCATTTGACGATGAAAGTGAAGTCCGTCAAAACCGTATTAATTTTTTGCGACAACTAGATATAGACCCGACGCAGGCCACGTTAGTCCAGGTGTCTTATGAAGACACTACTGATTTTACTCGGTATCGGATTGTCGATGATGAAAACCTGGGCGAGGGCATACTTGCGCCGATCTCAGGGCTGCATGCAGATGCCCTCGTCGTTACTCGTCCTGATCAGGCACTCTTTTTGCCCTTGGCTGATTGTATCGGTGCAGTCATTTATGATCCGGAGGCTCAAGTTATGATGGTGTCGCACTTAGGGCGACATAGTGTCGAAGCGGACGGGGCACTAAAAAGTATTCGCTACCTCGAACAAGAGTTCGGTACCGTGGCGACTGACGTAAAGATCTGGTTGAGTCCTGCGGTAGGTGGCGACAGCTATCCATTACATGCGTTTAATGGCCGTAGCTTGCAAGAGGTGGTCTGCGAGCAGTTCGAGCGCGCTGGGGTGGGGCTGGAGCAGATTGAGGCGAGTGACATCGATACGAGCGAGGATGATAATTATTTCTCTCACAGTGAATATCTCGCGGGGAATCAAATGACCGACGGTCGTTTTGCGATCGTTGCGATGATGCGCGATTAATCTCTCTCTGTTATAATGAAAACAATTATGGGAAAGAAACTATACATCACTACCGCCATCCCGTACGTTAACGGCACGCCGCATATCGGTAATGCCCTTGATTATTTGTTGGCCGATATCTGGACGCGCTATCAAAAACAAAATGGCAAAGAAGTTCGCTTCCAAGTAGGGACTGATGAGCATGGTAATAAAATTGCCGCCAAGGCTGCTGATAATGGCTTAGAACCAAAAGCCTATACTGATCAAATGTATGGTAATTTTGAGGCGCTCATGCAAAAAATGAATGCTAGTTATACAGATTTTATTCGTACGACTGACCCGCATCATATAGGTGCCGTGCAATATATCTGGCAGAAATTACAACCGTATATATACAAAGGCAGCTACGAAGGGTGGTATTGCCAAGGCTGTGAATCATTTGTGACCGATAAAGAGGCGACGTCTAATAACGGTGTTTGTCCTGATCATAATCAGCCATACCAACGATTAAGTGAAGATAACTACTACCTTAAAACCAGTGCGTTTACTGATAAAGTTCGTGAAGCAATTGACACCGGCCGCATGGAAATCGTCCCTGAATTTCGAAAAAAAGAATTCTTAGAGCTGATTAAAGATGGCATTCAGGACGTTAGTATTTCACGTCCTCGTAAAAACCTCAGCTGGGGAGTCCCTGTTCCTGGCGATTCGGAACAGATTATGTACGTGTGGATTGATGCGCTAGCCAACTACATTACCGTTCTTGGGTATCCTGACAAAGCCGGCTGGGAAGAATATTGGCCAGCAGATGTACAAGTGATCGGTAAGGATATCCTACGTTTCCATGCAGGTATTTGGCCAGCGATGCTACTAGGCCTTGAGTTGTCGTTACCAAAAAAGCTGCTCGTTCACGGATTTGTAAATGTTGGTGGCGCCAAGATGAGCAAGACGGTGGGTAACGTCGTTGACCCAAACAAGATTATCGACGAGTATGGACTCGATGCATTCCGTTATTTCTTCTCTCGTCATATCCCGACGCTGGATGACGGTGATTTCACTTGGGAAAAATTTGAAACGGCTTACAATACTGAACTTGGCAACGACTTGGGTAATTTGATTTCTCGCGTGTCTGGGATGGTTACTCGCTACCAGAGTGGCGTGGTTGGTGATGCATTGCAATCGGATCATGATATGAAGCCGTATTTTGATGCAATGAATAACCTGCAATTTGATCAGGCGCTTGATAATGTATGGCTGACGGTTCGCTCGTTGAATAAATATATCGAAATGGTAAAGCCATGGGAAATTGCCAAAAGCCGTGGCACTGATCCTGACGCGGAAGCGCACTTGGGGGAGGTGCTTGGTCATGCGGTTGGAACGCTTGTTCAAATTGGGCATCAACTTGCGCCATTTCTGCCGACGACATCTGACGTCATTGCGAAGACGTTTGGTAGTGGCGTTGTCGTACCGATTGAATCTGTCGGCGGTTTATTTCCAAAGATTTACCAATACTCAGAAGATCCACGTACAGCGACAGCCGCACCTGCTCCCGTTAAAGAGGCGTAAATGTTAATAGATACGCATTGCCATATTCACGAGACGGAATATCCGCTTGATGTCAGCGAAGTGTTACGGCACGCGCAGGATGCAGGCGTGGCAAAGATGATCTGTGTCGGCACGAGCGAGCAAAGTTCACTCGAAGCAACTCAATTTGCCGAAATGCACGACCATATCTATGCCAGCATAGGTGTGCATCCACACGAGGCGAAGGACGGATATGGTAAGCTTGCCGAAATGAACAGTACAAAAGTGATTGCCGTAGGTGAAATTGGCCTTGATTATTTTTATACCCACAGTTCGCGCGACGTACAGATAGCCGCTTTGAAAGATCAAATTGAATTAGCAATCGACCGTGATTTGCCAATAATTTTTCATGTTCGCGACGCTTTTGATGATTTTTGGCCGATATATGACAGCTATTCATCGAAAATCAGGGGTGTCCTGCATAGTTTTACTGATTCTCGTGACAATATGACAGCAGCAGTCGCACGGGGGTTATACATTGGCGTGAATGGCATAAGCACGTTCACTAAGGATAAAAAACAACAGGAGATGTTCGCGGCGATTCCGACAGGTCATTTACTACTTGAAACTGACGCGCCTTTCTTGACACCTACGCCTTTACGTGGTACTGTGAATGAGCCAGCATTTGTAAGATATGTCGCCGAACATCATGCGAAAATCCGTGGATTATCGCTCGAAGAAATCGCGACACAAACGTCAACAAATGCGCATGCGTTATTCGCACTCTAAACACAAACAGTAAAACATACCAACTTTAACAGTTAAGTGGGAGTTTACTATGCAACAGGAACAATACACGCCACGTAATTTCGATCAGCCAAGCCAGCACTCTGGCACTGTTTTTGAACATAACGATCAGATCGATTTGCATGCTAGCGAGCTTGAGGCTCAGCGTGCTCGCGCTGATATTGACGCTGCGACACAGTCACACGAGGAAAAAGCGCAGCAGGGCTTAGAGCATGCACCGTTGTCTCCTCAGGAAGTCGTTAGGACGATTGGACTTAGGGTTGTTTTCGAATTACGAAAAGGCTATCAGGATAGATCTCTAAACCTGGAGGATGAAGAATTGGCGCCGACGTCGGAATTATTCAATCCGGAAAATGGTCAACCTGATCAGTATTTGGCGAAATCACGGAACACTGCCGATCAGTCAAAAATTTCTTCAAAGGAAGATTTTGATCTAGCCGCATAGTGTAAAATTATGAGTAGCCTATTTAAAAAAGCACTTCAATTAATAACCGGCGAAAGCGATAGTGACGCCACTACGCTTCGCATGCCTAAAAAGCATCTATTCCGAAATTTCACCGAGCGAGAATTAATTCAGCTGGAAAGTGAAATCGGTGCAAAATTATTTGGCCCCGTTCCGCAAGGTTTTCGCCGTGAGTTTTTTTGCCTCGATGAAAACACCTGGATCTGGTACGAAGAGGGACCGAACACGAAAACGGGCGAAGTAGAGCAATCAACGACGCGTTATGAAGTCCACGATAACGGCATTTTAAAAGTGCAGGGTGGCTCGCGCTATACCTTTATTGAAGGTGCCGAGCTCGATAACTTAGTTATGGCGACGCGTATGTATTACGAGCAAGTGGCTCGCGGAGTTTACAAACGCGACCCTCGTACGGGTAAAATGCTAGCGTGACTTTGCTATACTAGTAAAAGTGATGATTAATGAATTACTCTACTTGGACCATGCTGCCGCGACGCCACTTGACGCACGCGTTCTTAAGGTAATGCAGCCGTATTATACCGACCAATTCTTCAACCCCTCTAGTCCGTATGTTTTGGCGCTTACGGTTCGGCATGATTACGAAGCAGCAAAGCAAACCATAGCACAAACGATCGGCGCGAAAGGTGACGAATTAGTGATGACCGCCGGCGCAACGGAATCTATAAATCTTGCGTTCAATAGTATTGGTGGTCACGTTGTCACGGCTAATATTGAGCACCATGCGGTGCTAGCCGCCGCGAAACGATACGATCATACGATTATTTCCAGTGACGAAAAAGGTATAGTGTCGGCCGACGCCGTACGACTAGCTATCCGTGCTGATACTCGCCTAGTAAGTATCGCCTTAGCCAACAATGAGCTTGGCACTATTCAGCCGCTTCGGGATATCGCGACTGTTATTCACGACGAACGTGAAAAGCGACGACAAGTCGGCGATACGACGCCAATATACTTACATTCTGACGCGTCGCAAGGTGCAGGTCAGCTTGATATCCATGTTTCGCGCTTAGGTGTGGATCTGTTGACGCTGAATGCCGGCAAAGTGTACGGTCCAAAGCAAGTCGGTTTATTATGGGCATCAAGCCACGTCGTATTGAATGCACAAATTGTTGGTGGCGGGCAAGAGCGCGGCCTTCGGAGCGGTACTGAAAACGTCGCTGGCGTCGTGGGATTCGCCAAGGCGATGGAGCTTGCCGATGTGCATAGAAAATATGAATCTGAGCGTTTACGTACATTGCGCGACGAGCTACAGCAAAAGCTAACAACGACCTTCGAGGATGCGGTTGTCTCCGGATCACAAAAGCGTCGCTTGCCAAGTCATCTGCATATCTCTTTCCCCGGCCTCGATGCTGAGCGTCTTATATTCGCCTTAGAGATGCGCGGCGTTATGGTGGCAACGGGTAGCGCCTGCGCTGCTAATAAGGGTACTCGTTCGCACGTCCTAACGGCAATTAATTTACCGCCAGAAGTAGCTGATGGCAGCTTGCGCTTAACGTTAGGGCATTTATCTACCGAGGAAACGATTGCTAAGGCCGGCGCTATTATCATTGAAGAAATAGTTCGCGAACGAGAGAGATTAACAAAATGAAAGCAATTATAACAATTTTCGTTGCCATTATTGTGATCACCGTAGGCTTAACTGTTTATCTGAGCCCTGATGATCTTGCGAAATGCCAAGATTCGCCAGACAATACCCCCTCATGTCAGCCAGTAGATGCGATCGTTGCGATTAGTGGCGGCGATACGTCATCACGTGCAAGAGAGGCGATTGAGTTGTATAAAAAAGGCTGGGCGCCAAAACTAATCTTCTCGGGTGCTGCTCAGGACAAATCTGGTCCGTCAAATGCAGAAGTAATGCGCGGTGCGGCTATTGATGCGGGCGTACCGGATAAGGATATTATTACCGAGGACGAGGGAGAGACAACTCGTCAGAATGCCGAGAATACCTTGGATATTTTTCAACAAAACGAAATTTCATCAGTGATATTGGTAACCTCTGGCTATCACCAACGCCGTTCAAGCCTGGAATTTAACAAACGGTCGGAAGGATTAGTAAATGTTCGAAACCATCCTGTTGCAATTGACAGGCAGTGGTCTAGCTTGTGGTGGTTAACGCCTACGGGTTGGTATTTGGCGACAGGGGAATTCGTTAAGATCATCTTATTTTACATAGGTGGTACCCGATGACAAAAGTATACGTTGGAATGAGTGGTGGTGTTGACAGCAGTTTAACTGCGGCTTTGCTGAAAGAACAAGGTTATGATGTGACCGGTGTCTACATGAAGAACTGGACAAAGGACTTACCTGGCATGAAATGCCCATGGGCGGATGATTTGGCTGACGCGAAGCGTGTTGCCGTGCAGCTAGGGATTGATTTTAAAGTTTTTGACTTCGAGAATGAATACAAGCATAAAGTCGTTGATTATATGATTGATGAATACAAGGCCGGACGGACGCCAAACCCCGACATTATGTGTAACCAGGAAGTGAAGTTTAAGATTTTTCTTGAAACTGCCCTTGAAGACGGCGCAGATTTGATCGCAACCGGTCATTATGCGCGGGCTGAAGACGGCGTATTGAAAATGGCAACCGACACCAACAAAGATCAGACGTATTTCCTCTACCGCGTGACAGGTGCCGCACTTAAAAAAACCTTATTCCCACTTGGTGAATACACAAAGCCGACTGTGCGCGATATGGCGAAAGCGCGTGGATTGTTTACTGCGGGTAAAAAGGATTCGCAAGGTATCTGTTTTGTTGGAAAAGTTGGCATCCGTGAATTTTTGTCGCAATACGTCGAACAAGTTCCTGGTGAAATTATCGATAAAAAATCTGGTAAAACATTAGGACATCACGACGGCGCAATTTTTTACACACTTGGCCAGCGTCACGGACTCGATCTGGGCGGGGGGTTGCCGTACTATGTCGTCGGGAAGGACATGGGTAAAAACGAAGTTTACGTCACGACGGATCTGAATGATGAAACGCTATGGAAAGACACAGTCCAGCTTAAGGCGGTTCATTGGATCAACGATGCGCCGGCTGCTGGCGTGTATACAATTCGCATTCGCCACCGTGCAACGCTAACGAACGCAGACTTGTCGTTCGATGAATCACGCGCCAAACTAACGATCCATGATCAACAGCGGGCAATTGCTAGCGGTCAATCGGTTGTTATCTATCGCGACGACGTCTGTCTTGGTGGCGGAATCGTCCTGTAATTTAATTCACTGAATATTTTACTAAAGTCCGTCATAGTTAACTTACGCGAACTAATAAAAGGAGGTGTACATGGGTTTATTTGACGATACAAAAAAGAAAGCTGAAGATGCAAAAGATGGCCTCGACGAAAAGATGAATAATGTAGAGAACAAGTTACACGAAGAAAAGGGCAAAGCAGAGGGCGATCGAGAACAGTCTGAAGCAAACGGGCGAAATGATGAACCGGAGTATGAGAATGAGGAAAAAATAGTCTAGCCTATAGCTATAAAAGCAGATGAAAATTTATTGCGCAACCGGTATGGCGGTTGCGCTTTTTACCAACGCCAAATCAAAACTACTCGCGAGATCTATCAGCTAGACAACGGCGCATACTTTACTAAATGCTGACAGGCTTCTCATCTGTTATAATGGATGTATATGAACGCTCAACAAATTCGCAACGCTTACTTACAATTCTTTAAAGATCGTCAACATGCGGTTATTCCTCGTGCGCCTTTAATGCTAAAGGATGATCCAACGACATTATTTACTGGTAGTGGAATGCAGCCATTGCTGCCGTATCTTTTAGGTAACGAGCACCCTGCCGGCGTTCGTTTGACCGACAGTCAGACATGTCTTCGCGCACAGGATATCGAAGACGTCGGCGACAATCGTCATACGACTTTCTTTGAGATGTTGGGCAACTGGTCTATGGGTGATTATTTTAAGGAGCAGCAGATTCGTTGGTTTTTTGAATTTCTTACTGATGTTGTCGGTTTGGATCCAAACAAGATTTACGTAACCTGTTTTATCGGCGATGAAGCGCACGGCATTCCGCGTGACGACGAAGCAGCGAGTATCTGGCAACAAGTGTTTGCCGAAAAAGGTATCGATAATAAAATTGTCGAACTTGGTAGCGCTGAAAACGGCGACAAGCTAGGCACGCAAGGCGGGCGTATTTTCTTTTACGATGACGGCGAAAACTGGTGGTCTCGTGGTGGCGGTCTAGATAAAACACCGATCGGTGACCCATGCGGTCCTGATAGCGAAGTGTTTTACGACTTTGGTCCGCAAAATCATGCCCCAGGATATGGCTTGGCGCATCCTGCCAGTGATAGCGGCCAGTTTATGGAAATCGGCAACCAAGTCTTTATGCAGTACCGTCGATTAGATGACGGCAGCTTCGAACCGCTTGCTCGCAAGAACGTTGACTTTGGCGGTGGCATGGAGCGTATTGCGGCGGCACAAATTGATAGTCCTGACGTATTCCGCATTAGCGTACTATGGCCAATTGTTGAAAAGCTCCAGACGCTTAGTGGTAAAAAGTACGAAAGCCATACCAAAAGTATGCGCGTGATTGCCGACCACCTTCGTGCGGCGACCTTCCTTGCTGTCGATGGTGTTGTGCCAGCAAATAAAGAGCAGGGCTATGTCATGCGCCGTTTGTTGCGACGCGCGATTCGTTTTGCATTCGATCTGGGTATCCAGCAGAATTTTTTTGAATCAATTGTTCCGGTGATTACTGATCTATATCATGATGACTACCCAGAAGTTGCCGCCAAACGCGACGAAGTCGTGACAATCCTCGCCAAGGAAGAGAAAGTCTTCCGCCAGACACTCCGTAAGGGCCTAAAACAACTAGAAAAATATGCGGTGGACGGTTTGACCGGCAGTGAACTATTTACGTTGTACGACACCTACGGTTTTCCTGTCGAGTTATCAACTGAAGAGGCGTACAAGCAAGAGATAACTCTTTCAATGAACTGGCGTCAAGAATTTGACGACAAAATGTTAGAGCAGCGTACCCGTTCGCAAACTGCCGCAAAAGGTACCTTCAAGGGTGGTCTTGGTGGACAGACAATGCAACACATGAAATATCATACCGCGACACACCTGATGTATGCGGCATTAAAGCAAGTTGTAGGTGATCACGTTACTCAGCACGGTAGTAATATTACCGAAGAACGGCTTCGTTTCGACTTTAACAATGATGAAAAGGTTACCCGTGAACAGTTGGACGAAGTGGAGCGAATCGTCAACGAGCAAATTGCCGCCGACCTGCCAGTTTCTTTCCATGAGTATCCAACCGACGAAGCGTTTAATATGGGCGCAATCGGCGCATTCGGTGACAAATACGGCGACACGGTAAAAGTCTATCAAATGGGCGAAGGCGACCAGCGCTTCAGTTTTGAAATTTGTGGCGGTCCCCACGTTGATCATACGGCGCAATTAGCCGAAGGTGGTAAAACGTTTAAAATCACTAAAGAAGAATCAAGCTCGGCTGGCATTCGCCGCGTCAAAGCAATTTTAGCGTAAGCAAACTGTCTACATTTTGCAGTGTCGTCATCGGATGTGTCTGCTATTTGTAGCGAAATGCGGTAAATAATACCTGCGATACTTTGGTAGCATAAGGGTCTTTGAGGTATAATGAGTATTAATCATGGTATTTGAAAATATTCTTCGCAAGTCAAACAAACAACCAGACAGTGACTACGTTGTTGCTCTCGACATAGGAACTGAATTTGTTAAGGCGCTCATTGCTAAAATAAATGACGATAACTTAGAAATTATTGGTGTTGGACGCGCCCGTCAAGATGTCAGCGATATGCATAGCGGGGCGATCGCGGATATCTCGGGGGTTGTTCGTAATTGCGAAGAGGCGTTGTCTGCAGCCGAAGAGCAGGCGGGATTGCAAGCAAAGCGCGTCGTTATCGGTATTGCCGGTGAACTTGTAAAGGGTGTAACAAACACGATCCGCTACCGCCGACCTCAGCCGGATCGACCTTTGGATGTTGCTGAAATGGAATTTATCATTGAAAAGGTCCAAGAACGTGCCCAAGCCAAAGCGCAAAAACAAATCGCGCTTGAAACGGGCAATGAGGACGTCGAGGTTAAGCTAGTGAATAGCGCGCTTGTGACTATTCATATTGACGGATACAAAGTCAGTAACCCAATTGGATTTCAGGGCAAGGACATTGCGGTGCAGATATATACCGCATTCGCCCCTATGGTGCACATCGGTGCTCTTGAGCGCGTCGCAGACGAATTGGCGCTTGAATTAGTCGCTGTTGCCGCTGAACCGTTCGCCGTTAGCCGTGCTGTCCTCGGCACTGACACCAGTAGTAATATTACCGCTATTCTCGTCGATGTCGGTGGTGGCACGACAGATATTGCTGTCGTTAATGATGGTGGCGTTGAAGGCACGAAGATGTTTGGCATTGGTGGCCGTAGCTTTACACGGACGATCGCCAGTGAAATGGACCTTAATTACAGCGACGCCGAAAAACTTAAAGTCAATATAGATAGTCCACAAGTTAAAGTCAGCGTAGCTAAAGATGCAAATGCTGCTATCGAGAAGACTTTAAATGTGTGGATTGCTGGCGTAGAGTTAGCGCTCGATGACTTTGAATCCGTCGATCACTTGCCAAATCGTATTTTATTATGCGGCGGTGGTGCCAGCCTGACAAAGCTAGTTGATGCGCTATCAAAGCGCGAATGGTATAAAGAATTACCGTTCACTAAGCGACCAACAGTTCAACATATCGCTCCATCAGAAGTGGCGGGTATCACTGATACGACAGGGGACGTTAACGACCATACCTTTATCACTGCCATGGGATTGCTACGTGTCGGCTATGATACAATTGTAGGCAGTAGTGACGCTGATACGATCAAAGATAAACTAAATCGGATCTTACGAATATAAACATGAATAAAGACGTTATATACATAGATGTAGAAGATGACATCACCGCAATAATCGGTAAAGTTAAAGATGCCAAGCAAAAAGTTGTTGCTTTGGTGCCGCCGAAACGCATCGGCATACTACAAAGCACGGTAAATCTTCGCCTGTTGGCGCGTGCGGCTAGCCAGGCTGACAAGCATTTAGTTATTATCAGCAATAATCCGGCTCTTATCGCCCTTTCGGCCGCAGCAAAGCTGCCCGTTGCGAAAAATCTTCAAAGTAAGCCTGAAATGGCTGAAATTGCAGCGTTAGATATCGACGATGGTGAAGACGTTATTGACGGTGCACAGTTGCCCGTGGGCGAACTTGCACGAACCGCGGATGCAAAGCCGCCACAAGTTGTAGCCGTAAACAATCCTGCTATCGACAATGCGATTGATGAGAACGTGGCCGAAGATATGCCAGGACGCGCACTGCCACCTGCGCCAGGTCAACTGCCAGGAAAAGCACGGACAAAGAGTGGTATCAAGGTGCCTAATTTTAATGATTTCCGTAAAAAATTGTTACTCATTATCGCTGCCGGTGTCTTACTGATCGCATTCTTAGTCTGGAGCGTCTTTTTTGCTCCACGTGCGACTGTGCAAATTACCGCACGTACGTCCGATTCGTCGGTTAACAACAATGTGACGCTGGGCGATAATCTAAAAACCGACCTGACTGCCAATACGGTAAGGGTTGCCACGCAACAGGTTAAAAAAGCAACGTCAGTAGAGTTTGATGCGACGGGGTCTAAAGATATTGGCGAAAAAGCAACCGGAACCGTTGTTTTCTCGACAGAGTCAATTAGCGCGCTAGGTAAAACAATCCCTGCCGGTACAGTCCTGGCATCAACGAGCGGCATGACATATGTCACTAATGCTAGCGTTACTATGACTATCGAAAACTACAAAGGTGCGACGACTGTCGTTACTGCAGAAGCACGCGGCGCGAAAGCGAACGGTGCGAGCGGAGTGGTTACCGGTGCGCCATCTGGCATTAATGCTTCTTTACAAGGCGCCACAACTGGTGGTACTGACAAGACTATTACTATAGTAACGGCCGAAGATATCCAAAAAGCGACAGAGCAATTAAAAGCTCAAGACGTGGAAGCGATTAAGAAAGAGCTTAGCACTACGCTTGGTAAAGATGTCATTATCGTCGAACAGACATTCAAGGCATCTGACGGCGCGCCTGTGTCCGTGCCAGGTGTTGATCAGGAAGTGGCTACTAATATTAAACCAAAGCTAACGAGTGAAGTAACGTACAGCCTTAGTGCTGTAGATAAAAATGAATTAAACGACTATCTGGATGCTCATTTTACAAAGCAGCTAGAAGGTATCAAGGATCAGCGTACTTATGATAACGGCGCCGATAAAGTCACTTTTACGAACGTTAACGCTGTCGAATCTGGGTTTACGGCAAGTATCGTTGCAACAGCAAAAATTGGACCAAAGGTTGAGGATTCTGTCATCAAAAACATATCTAAGGGCAAGCGTTATGGTGAGATTCAATCAAGTATCGAAGCGATTCAAGGTGTCGACACAGTCGACGTTAAATTCTGGCCATTCTGGGTAAATGCTGCACCTAGTGACATTAAAAAGATTAATGTAGAGTTTAGATTGCATGAGTCAAAATAAATCATATATCGCTTTGGATGTAGGTGAAAAAAGGATCGGTGTCGCGGTCGGTGACAGCGGAGTGCGTATTGCGATTCCATTTGATACGATCGAAACGGATGGCACTGAAATTGAGCGCATAGCTCATGTTATTATTGAGGAAAAGGTTGATGTTGTCGTTGTGGGGTATCCACGCAATCAATCAGGAGAACCGACTGCTCAAACCGCCTACGTTGAAACTTTTGCTAAACAGTTAACAAATATTGCTCCCAACTTGGTATTTCAAGACGAATCGTTAACGAGCATTTTAGCCGAACAGCGACTTCAATCGCATAAAAAACCCTACGTAAAAGGCGATATCGACGCATTAGCTGCGGCGATGATTCTCCAAGATTATATGGAGCAACGCTTATGAAAAATGATATCATTCCTCCGCGTCCGCCGTTAGGAATTCCGCCGCGGCCTTCACGAAATCCTCACAATCCCAATGATTCGCAGCCAATTCCCACCCCGACACTATCGGCGCCCGAAGCTTTTTCACTACCCCTACGTGATGAGTCGCAGACCGTTGCTTCTAGTGTCGAAGAAGTAGTCGATTCGACAGTTCATCCGCGCAAGCCATATGTTAGATGGGTAGTAATTGGTACTATTGGCATTATTCTGTTATTCGGCGGGTTACTCGCATGGTATATTATGGCGTTACGTCCAGCCGCATCCGCTGATGCTGCTCGAATCAACGTCGCAATTGAAAGTGGCAGCGCCCCATCGCAGATTAGCGAAATGTTGCAAAACGAAAAGGTTATTCGTAGTAAGATGGCTTTTGATGTCTACGTGCGCATTCACGGCCTACGTAATAAACTCCAGGCCGGAACCTTTAGCTTGTCGCCAGCTGATTCTACTGCGCAAATCGTAGATAATCTGACGTCAGGCAAGGCTGAGCAATTTGATATTACGTTTTATCCAGGCGCGACGCTTGATATCGCGTCCACCTCTGCCGACAAAACGCCATCACATAGGCAGGTCCTAGAAAAGCTGGGTTATTCGAGCAATGAGATTACTGAAGCATTTAATGCTTCATATGTGGCGGAATATCCACTACTGTTTAGCGATAAGCCTAATTCTGCAAACATAGAGGGATATATTTACGGTCAAACGTACAAAATAGCTAGCGGGTCGTCTGTGAAGCAGATATTATCGCGCACGTTTGCTGAATACGAGACTCAAATCAAAGAAAATAACATTGTTAAGGCATACAGCGATCAAGGTCTTAATTTGTATCAAGGGATTACGCTTGCATCTATTATTCAGCGTGAAGTGCCGACAGCTGCCGACCAAAAACAGGTTGCACAAGTCTTTCTAAAACGCTACCGCGAAGGAGGTCTATTAGGCTCTGACGTTACCTACCACTATGCAGCCGACAAAACGGGGGTCGCGCGTGATTTCAACCTGAATTCACCGTACAATACGCGTAAAGTTGTAGGACTACCCCCCGGTCCGATCGCATCACCAGGCATTAGTGCGCTGCTAGCAGTTGCCTCGCCAGCGCCAGGTGATTATGTGTATTTCTTGAGCGGTGATGACAATAAGACTTATTTTGCACATACGAACGAAGAGCATGAAGCTAACATTGTGAACCACTGCGCGTATAAGTGCTCGTTACCGTAAGCTTGACAAATTTATGTAATTATAAAATAAATTGACATTTAATACAAGAATTGTTAATATTATTACAGCGCATTTGTGAATTAACTTACTACGTATCGGCAGTAGTCGAATCCACGGAAAAGTCTGATACATAAATGAGCCTACCGACAAATGTCGCACGGATACCGAAACAACTTTTTATCTAATATCAATTAATTCTAAGGTCGACAGTGTATCCCGTTCTATTTGCGAGAAGTAAGACAGAGTAAGGTAGACGCCTTTGCAGTAATGCAGACGGCAGGAGAACGATTATTCGTAATCATCAATCCGCTATGGCTTTGGCCCAAGCGAAAACTGCTCAGTTGAAGCAAACAGTGTTTGCAGGTGATACTTTTAATACTAAACGAATTAAAGGCGGTCCGAAATCAACTGCTATTGCAGCGTATTCTGGTGTATTCTTGCTAGTCATGTCGATGGTCGCCATCGGCTATCAGCCCCCACAAAAAGTAGATAGCGTTGCTAGCGCCGTCAATACTGTCGCAGCGACTAGTGCTATATCTGCAGACCAGCCGTCAGTCGATGAGATTGTTGCGACAAATGTCGCTGCAGGTATCGCATCGCGCGCTAATTTGCCTATCGCAAATGAGATTGCCAACCAGTCAGTGTCACTATCAATTCAAAGTCAATTAGCACAAAATGACACCAATACCATCACAAAACCTCAGATTGTTGAATTATCTGCCGGTAATCGAACTATCAAAGAGTACGTCGTCAAGGAAGGCGAGACTGTTGAGAGTATCGCCGCACAAAAGAGCATCACGCCTGATACTATCAAGTGGGCGAACGGCTTGTCTGGCAGTGCGATCCCTGCGGGCAAGGTGTTAACTATCCTTCCTGTCGACGGCGTCTACTACACCGTAAAAGCAGGCGATACGGTTGAAAGTATCGCGGCAAAATACAATGTTTCACCCCAGAGTATTACGACTCATAACGATCTTGAGCTAACTGGCCTCGCTAACGGCGTCAAAATAGTCCTACCAGGCGGTACGATGCCTGCGAATGAACGTCCAGGATATCAGGCTCCACAGGTGGCACGCGTCTTTACGAGCAACGCTTATAGTAATAATAGCTTTCGTTATGCTGGTGGGTTTGCTGGCGGTGATGTCTTTAATATTCGTCGCAATGTCAAAAGTACAACCCCCGGTAATACGAATGCATGGGGTAACTGTACGTGGTATGCGTGGGAGCGTCGATCTGAAATGGGCCGACCACTACCATCTGGCGCTTTAGGCAATGCTGCGCAGTGGAATACGTCGCTAGGTGCAATGGGTTATCGTGTCGACTCAGTGCCTCAAGTCGGGGCTATCTTCCAAAATGGTGGCGGCTACGGCCACGTCGGTATCGTAGAAGGTTTCCAGGCTGATGGATCAGTGATCGTGAGTGAGATGAATAACTACTCAGGCGGCGGGTACAATGGTATTAATGACCGTATCATTCCTGTCAATCAAATTGGTATGTTTAACTACATCCATTAATCAGTAATAAAACGATTATCACACAATTACATTCGCCTCTGTCAATACAGAGGCGAATTTGCTATAATAGAAGAATATGTTTGTTGACACAGCTAAAGTATTTATTCAAGCCGGTAAAGGCGGAAACGGTAACGTTGGTTTTCGACGTGAGATTTATGTTGACAAGGGCGGACCAGACGGCGGTAATGGTGGTAAAGGCGGCGATGTAATCTTTGAAGCGTCAGAGAACGTTAATACTTTGATCGACTTCCGTTACAAGCCAGAACTTAAGGCGCAACCTGGACAAAACGGCGCCGGCCAAAAAAAGCAAGGGCGATCGGGTGAGGACTTTGTCGTCAAGGTGCCAATGGGAACGCTTGTTCGCCGGAATGGTGAAGTCATTGCCGATCTTACCGAAGATGGCCAGCGTGTCGTTATCGCCAAAGGTGGTGATGGTGGATTCGGTAATGCTCACTTTAAATCTTCTGTACGTCAAACGCCGCGTATAGCAGAATTGGGTGAAGTTGGTGAGACGTTCGAGGCTGAGCTGGAATTAAAGCTACTGGCCGACGTTGGTCTTGTTGGGTTTCCCAATGCAGGAAAATCAACTTTCTTATCCGTTGTAAGTAATGCCCGACCTGAAATTGCTGATTATGCCTTTACGACCTTAACGCCAAACTTAGGCGTGGCTGACGTCGACGATGGTAGCTTATTGATTGCTGACATCCCAGGCCTTATCGAAGGCGCTAGTGAAGGTAAAGGCCTTGGCGATGCCTTCCTGCGACATGTGGAGCGTACTGCTGTTCTATTGCATATGATTGATGCCTATACTGATGATATCGCGACCGCCTATACGACGATTCGCAACGAACTGTCTCAATATAGCGCTGAGCTGATCACGCGTCCTGAAGTGGTTGCTTTGACAAAAGCTGAGGGCTTGGATGATGAAATGATTCAAATGCAAGTAGAGGCCGTTCGTGCCGTTGCAGGTGAAAAGGCGGAAGTATTTGCCATCTCTTCTAGTGCCCACAAAGGTATCACTGAAGTCTTGCGTGCACTTCGTATAAAAGTACAGGCAGCTCGTAATGTCGAGAAGGAAATGGACGAAGTTGATAATGATACGGTCGTTATTAGCCTTAGTGAAAAACAAATTTCTGACTCATGGTCCGTCGCAAAAGATGACGAGACTGGCCACTTTGTCGTTACTGGTGATAAAGTAGAGAAATTTGCCCGTCGTACTGATTTTGATAATTACGAAGGCGTCAACCGGCTGCGTGACATTATGAAAAAGCTTGGTGTCAGCCATGAACTAAATCGCGCTGGTGCCGTCGGCGATAGTATTATCGAAATTGCTGGCCACGAATTTCCTCTACTAGAACAATAAAACAGTATAATACTGTTGACATTGATGCACTAATGTGATAATATGTGAAATACCATCAAATGCCCATTAGTTTTTTGATCGGTTCATTGACAAGTTGGATATTATTTTTGCTACAGCATTTTGTGTATTATTTTAGTGCTCAATATGCTGTAGCAAACCCCGAATACCGAAATTCGGACTAGGTTGACAGCATTTCATTTTGCGAAGTCGCGCCATGGGCCAAGTACCCACACGGTGGCTATGCCACTATTGCCCCATAGATTCGCACTCGAGAGCCATAACGATGGCATAATCTGAAAGAAGGTGATTTGAATGACCCGAGCATCCCCGATGCCCAGCATCAACCTCAAACTCAATCTGATGAACTGAATCGCCGGCGCCTCGAGCATCTGATATAAAGGAGCGAACATAATGGTTCGATCTGGCTTTACTTAGTGGTTTTTTACTCCCATACTGGGTGAGTTCCGGTAGTTCAAAAAACAATACATCTGAAAGGATGTGTCATGTTGAGACAATTGTCCGTCTAGCACTCTCGCAAGGAGTGCGCCCCGGTTTTGGCCTGCCTTTCATTACGTAAGTGTGACAGGAGGCTTGTCCGCCTAGAGGTTGTGATCATCAGAATAGTCATTTCGTGGACAGATTCAGTGTCGCTTTCTATTCATCAGATCCAAGCGTTCTTACGCCCTCAGTGTTATGTATTATCATAACGGACATCCCCGAGAAGGGTAGCCACTGCAGCATTGCCGCGCTACCCTTCTCGGACCCCCCATTTATCCAACTTGTTCAATTTATACCACGCCAACTTCGTTTGGCGTGCTTTTCATTGTCAAAAAATAGCTGCTATAATACAAGTAATGGCAAAAACATTCTTTTTTTATGATCTCGAAACCAGTGGATTAAACCCTCGTGATGATCGGATTATGCAGTTTGCGGGTATTCGTACTGATATGGATTTACAGCCGATCGGTGAGCCGTATAATGTTTTGGTAAAATTAAATGACGATACGCTGCCAACACCCGAAGCATTGATGGTGACGGGAATTACGCCGCAACAGACACAAGCCGACGGATACACCGAGTCGGAATTTGCGAAATTATTGATGGATGAGGTGTTTACCCCAGATACGATTGCAACTGGATTTAACAGCATACGATTTGACGATGAGTTCGTCAGACATTTATTGTGGCGAAATTTTTACGATCCCTATGAATGGGCTTGGAAAGATGGCCGTTCGCGCTGGGATCTGCTGGATGTAACGCGCATGACTCGTGCCTTGCGGCCAGAGGGTATTGAGTGGCCAGTTGTCGATGGTAAGGCCGTTAACAAATTAGAACTCATCACCAAAATAAATGGCATTGATCATTTCAAGGCCCATGACGCGCTGAGTGATGTTGAAGCGCTCATTGCAGTTACAGGACTCATTAAAGCCCGCCAGCCGCAATTATTCGAATATTTATTAAAGATGCGTGACAAGAACGAACTTAAGAAGCTTATCAACCTGGATGATAAGCAACCGTTTGTCTATGTGAGTGGACGCTATGATGCTGAGTTTCATAAAGCGACGGTTGCATTCCCGTTGACCTCTGGCAAAAATGGTAATATTGTCGTGTATGACCTTCGTTATGATCCGACACCGTTTCTTGGTATGTCAGCAGACGAGCTAAAGAAAAAAATGTACGCCACCTGGGAAGAGCGTCAAGAAGACGGCTTTATGCAAATACCCGTCAAAGAGTTGCAGTACAATAAACTACCAGCTGTTGCGCCATTAGGGGTGCTGAACCAGGCTGAAGGGTGGCAAAAGGTACAATTGGATATTGCGACAGTCGAAAAGAATCGCACTACTCTAATCGGAGCGCCACATTTTGCTGAAAATATTCGCAGCGTGTTCGAACAGCGAGCTGAATTTAAAAAGTCACCCGATCCAGAGGCACAATTGTATGACGGATTCGTACAAGATAGAGATCGTCTGCGAATCGAAACGGTTCGAAATGCCAGACCACGCGAACTGGCGGATTTTCATCCTGAATTTACCGACGAAAGATTAAACCCGTTACTTTTGCATTACAAAGCCCGTAACTTTCCACAAAGCTTAAGCGAGGATGAATCGCGAGCATGGGAGATGTGGCGAGCCGATCATATTAATGAACGCCTCCCTCAATTTATGAAGTCATTGCAATCGATTGCCGCAAAAGAGCAGGATGAGCAGAAACAGTTCGTTCTGCAAGAATTGCAGCTATGGGCCGAAAGTATTATTCCAAGCGATATGTCAGACCAGGATAGCGAAAACTAGATTTCGCTGAAGCGTTGCTTAGGTAGGTGTGCTTTTGTTGCCGGTTTTTGCAGCGAAGTGTGACGACTAAGCATAAGATGTAGAATCTCACGTCCGGTGGAGTAAAATAGTATTGCACAAATTACCGTGCAGATCATCAGAAGCATCACGTTTGCCGGTACGACAATTTCCGTCCCAGGGATGATACCCAATAGTAAAAACATGAATAACGCGTTCAAAAAGCCCGTTTCGACGGCGATTACGCTTAAAAATGTTACGATACTTACTATAAAAATTATTTTTTTCATTTTCCACACCTTTTTGCTATCTTTACTTCAACTAATAGTAACAATGCGAATTCAGACATGCAACGATAAGCAGTATTTATTGATTAAAATAAATAAAGTGTTAATGCTGTTATGTAAATTTCATCATGCGAGTGACGTTACTGTAATCAAATTTAACATTGTACGAGGCTTGACGGTGTCATTGCCTCGTGGTGTATACAGCAAGTTGACGCAAGGACTTCCAGAAAGGTACGCAACGGTAGGCCTAATTATTCCTGTAAGCCAGGCCACGATTGAAGGATCGATGCAGCGGAACAAAAGTTCGAGGGGGTAATTCGACAATCAGCAGCGTCTCCTATTTTCATGAATTCTTCTTGACTAGTTGTCAGTGTCTGCCTGTAAAAGGTAGGCAGTGGTCGTAGATGGAGGTGTACCCCGGCCATTGTTACATTCGCTGCAAAGACCGGGGGTGTTTTCATAGATGGCGACTGGAAGAAGAGGTTTAAAAAATGCTATAATAAGTAAATATGCCAGAGTTTATACGAGTTACTGGAGCGAGAGAGCACAACCTAAAGAATATCGACGTAGAAATTCCACGCGATAAGTTGGTTGTTATCACTGGTTTATCGGGGAGCGGTAAATCCAGCCTGGCCTTTGATACGATTTACGCTGAAGGACAGCGACGGTATGTCGAGAGTCTTTCTAGCTACGCCCGCCAATTCTTGGGTATCATGAACAAACCCGACGTCGATTCAATTGATGGTTTGTCACCGGCTATTTCTATTGATCAAAAATCGACCAGTCGTAATCCGCGCAGTACGGTAGCAACTGTCACTGAAATCTATGATTACCTGCGCTTGCTGTTTGCGCGCATTGGCGTGCCGCACTGTCCCGTGTGTGGCAAAGAGGTGTCTCGTCGTACGCCGCAGGCGATTATTGATGAAGTCATGAAAATTGAAAACGGCACTAAATTAATGATTTTAGCGCCAATCGTCAAAGCGAAAAAAGGCGAGTTCGCGCATGTGCCAGAGCAATATCGACGTTTAGGGTTTGCCCGAGCGCGCGTCGACGGTGTCGTCTATTCGCTAGATGAATTTCCCGATCTTGCAAAAACTTATAAGCACGACATTGAAATTGTCGTTGATCGTATTGTGATGAATGATGACATGCAAGGACGAGTCACGCAGTCTGTTGAACAGGCGTTGGAAATTGCAGAAGGTGTCGTCGAGCTGTTGAATGCTGAAACGGACACTGTAACGGCATTCAGTCAGCGCTACGCATGTATCGACCATCCCAACGAGGATATTCCGGAGTTGGAGCCCCGACTATTTAGCTTTAATGCACCACAGGGCGCTTGTCCGGTGTGTACTGGTCTTGGTAGTCGCTTAGAAGTGGATCCTGAGCTAGTCTTTAACCCCAATCTGACTATTATCGAGGGGGCAATTCGCCCTTATAATCGCGTCAATAGTGATGCTTGGTATATGAAACGACTGGGCGTTGTAGCAGAACAACATAAGTTTAGTCTGAATGTCCCAGTTAGTGAACTAAACGCAAAGGATTTGGAGAAAATTCTTTATGGCACTGGCGACACTAAATACAAGGTTCGCATCGGGGCTGGTCGCAGCTATGAATCAACCTACGAAGGGGTTATTCCGAACCTTGAACGACGACATAAAGAAACCGACAGTGAATTTATGCGTAAAGACATCGAAAGATTTATGCGCGAACGACGTTGTCATGTGTGTAAGGGTGCTCGTCTAAAACCGGTTGTATTAGCCATCACCGTTCATGGCCTCAGTATTATGGATATTTGTAACCTGGGCGTCGATGATGCGTTGGATCTGTTTACGAACACGCTGCAATTAACAGAGCAGGAATTATTCATTGCTCGTCAAATCATGAAAGAGATTAATTCGCGGCTTGGGTTTATGAGTAATGTCGGGCTAAATTATCTTGAGTTAGCGCGTGCCGCAAACACACTATCTGGTGGCGAGGCGCAGCGTATTCGTTTGGCGACGCAAATTGGGTCAGGATTACAGGGTGTATTGTATGTTTTAGACGAGCCTTCAATTGGCTTGCACCAACGCGACAATGACCGCCTGATTATGACGTTGAAACATCTGCGCGATCTGGGGAATACCGTTCTTGTGGTAGAGCATGATGAGGATACGATTCGTCAGGCAGATTATCTGCTAGATATCGGGCCTGGTGCGGGTATCGCTGGCGGCCAAGTCGTTGCGGCAGGGACGCCGGAAGAGGTCGCGAATAATCCAGCAAGCATGACTGGTCGTTATCTTTCTGGCAAAGAGAAAATTGACGTGCCAAAAAAGCGCAGAGCAATTATGAAAGATCGCCAGCTGGTGATTCGGGGTGCGAAAGAAAACAATCTTAAAAATATTGACGTATCATTTCCGTTGGGTGTGTTGACAGTAGTAAGCGGTGTGAGTGGCAGTGGTAAATCAACACTTGTCAATGATATCCTTGCCAAGGAATTGTCTGCGCGTCTACACCGTTCGCATGTAGTTCCTGGTGCGCACGAAAACATCGAGGGTATCAAACACCTGGATAAAGCGATAGTCATCGATCAGTCGGCAATCGGTCGCACGCCTCGATCCAACCCTGCAACCTACACTGGTGTCTTTACGCCAATCCGCGAACTATTCGCGGGCACCCCTGAGGCAAATATTCGTGGCTATAAAGCTGGTCGCTTTAGCTTTAACGTCAAGGGTGGCCGCTGCGAAAACTGTCAGGGCGACGGGGTAATTAAGATTGAAATGCACTTTTTGCCAGATGTCTACGTTGTCTGTGATGTATGTAAAGGCAAGCGCTATAATCGGGAAGCACTCGAAATTAAATTCAAAGACAAAACGATTAGCGACATACTTGATATGACCGTCGAACAGGCCGCGGATTTCTTTGAAAACATTCCAACGATTGCGCGTAAACTTACGACGCTTGTTGAAGTAGGGCTAGGATACATCCGCCTTGGGCAGCCGGCAACAACCTTTAGCGGTGGCGAAGCTCAGCGCATTAAACTCGCGACAGAGTTATCACGCCGTCCGACGGGAAAGACGCTATATATTCTTGACGAGCCTACTACTGGTTTGCATAGCGCAGACGTAAAACGATTACTTGGCATTTTGCAAAAGTTAGTCGAGACTGGTAACAGTATGGTTATCATTGAACATAATCTCGATGTCATTAAAGCTGCCGATCATATCATCGATATGGGTCCTGAGGGTGGGCTAGGCGGTGGTACGGTTGTTGCTGAGGGTACACCTGAAGCGATTACGAAAGTAAAAGCATCGTTTACAGGAAAGTATCTTAAGCCTCTTTTGAAATAAATTTACGGCGCAGACGTGATGATGCGTACGTGTCAATTGCGATTGTAATCGCCAATATCGCAAATGCCAAGCCGACCGATGCGGTTACGTCAGTGAGCCAATGGTAGCCAAGATAGATGCGACTAAATGCAACGAGTGTAATGCCCGCTACTGTCGCCATTCCCCAAAATACTACACGACGTACTGTTGGTGCGGCGACGCAGAAGAAATAAGCTAGCACTAATAATAGTACAGCGATGCCAAGTGTATGACCTGACGGAAACGAGTATGATATTGCGGCATGTGACTCTAGCAAATCGGTCACTGTTGGTCGTTCTCGTGCTGTGAACACTTTGATGGCTGCAGATACGATATATGCCAATGTCATTGAAAAGACGAGCAGCGTAGGTCGCCAAAAATCTTTTTTGCGCCACGCCCATAGGGCCGCTCCTATGAGCGAAAAAATGCTTAGCGCAACAGGCGATGATAGATCGGTAACGACCCGCATGATTGCTGCTAACGTCGGATCATAGCTGGATATTGTCCAGGCCAATAAAGGTGCGTCATATGTCGCTAAATCTTCCTGTTCTTTCACCCCGTCATAAATAGACAGAAATAGCGCTAGTCCGATTGCGAACAAGGTAGCTATCAGAACGTTCCGGCGAGAGAAGATATTTTGTCGGGATTTGATGAATTGTATTATAGGTTTCATGTGTAGAAATTAGTTCTTTCTGGTCAGGACCGATTTAATTTGTTGTTGAGTCGCATTCCAAATAATAGTCCGTTGTTTTTTATCTTTTAGAATGTGAATTACTGGTGGTAGCACCGAAAGAAGAATGATGACAATGATAATCGGCAGTAAGACAGTGTCGATTTCTATGCCAGCTTTTTCAAACTGTACACCGACAAAGTAACCAAGATAAGTTACGCCTGCTGCCCATAGTATTCCACCGATAAGGTTAAAGCCAAGGAAGCGTTTGTATTCCATTTTTCCAACGCCTGCAACGACGGGCGCGAACGTACGAACGATAGGAATAAAGCGGGCGATGATGATTGTTTTGCCGCCATGTTTTTCATAGAAGTGTTGGGCTTTGAGGATATTTTCCTGTCGGAAGAATAACGAATTTGGCCGCTTAAAGACTGAGGGGCCAAATTTGCGCCCAAATGAATAACCCACGCTGTCTCCGACGACGGCGGCGACGAATAAAATAGCGACCAGTACATGGATGTTAACATCCAAGAAGCCGCTGTATACTAAAAAGCCAGCAGTAAATAACAGGCTGTCACCGGGAAGAAAGAAGCCAATTAGCAGCCCTGATTCGGCAAATATCACTAAAGCAATACCGAGAACCCCAGCCCATTTGATAAAGTCGATTAAGTCTACACCAGGAATCATATACTCTTATTTTAGCACAACAGAGTAAAAATGGTATAATAGACTACAGACCGAATTTAGGAGGACTATGAACGACATTACATTAAACTTAGAAGAACGAACAGCAGAAGGAAAGCGCGTACATCAATTACGTCACGATGGATTTGTTCCAAGTGTGGTGTATGGTGGCAAAGCCGCACCTATTTCTACTCAATCACAAGCGGTTGAGACATTAAAGGCAGTCAAAGCTGCTGGCAAACACTCACCGGTACATTTAACTATTTCTGGTAAAAAACAGCTTGCTATTATCAAAACAATTGATTTTGATCCAGTGAAGCACACACTTCGCCACGTCGCATTCCATGCTATCAATCAGAACGAAAAGATCGTCACCGAAGTACCAATCGTACTTATTGGTGAAGGCGAAAGCGTTGCGGAAAAAGCTGGCTTGATTATCCTTCAAGCGATTGAAAAAATGGAAATACGCGCATTGCCAAATAACCTGCCTGAATCTCTTGAGATTTCAATTATCGATCTTGCGACAGCTGACGACAAGCTAACGATTGGTGATATTAAACTACCTAAGGGCGTTGAATTTGCCGACGTCGAGCAAGATACTGATCTTGTGATTGCGAATGTTTACGAACCAAGCGCATTACAGGCTGCAAATGACGCTGCCGGCGGTGAAGCGGAAGACGAATCATCCGTTGAATCCGAAAAGGGGACCGATACAACTGCAGCTAGTGATGATGCTGCAAAAGCTGACGCTAAATAGTTAACGGCTCGTGTCCATCTCATGCTAATAAAAATCGCTGCGTATGATCGCAGCGATTTTTATATGGACTGCGGTGTAGTAATTTATGACATAGTATCTTGCTATTCTTTGTAATGATTGTATATTTAAGACAAGTCAACGTGTCAAGATATGCCGTACATCCGAAACAGCGAAAGGTTATATGCAGAGAGAATTTGGTCCGAAAAATTTCAACCGTGCACCAGTAAAGGGGTATAGCACCCAACCGCGCACGAATATTCAAAACAATTTATATGTTAGTCCCGCAGAACAAGGCCAGCAATGGGCGCGCCGCGAACGAAGAGACTATCAGGCTGCGTACGGTGAACTAGACCCTTCCTGGAACGCGACGCTAACACTCGAACGGTCGCCACTCGGCAATGAAGATCTGCCGATTGCTGATAAAAAAGGTGAAATTTCTGAGTCAATTAGAAATAATCCAGTCACCATTATCATCGGCGAGACGGGTAGCGGTAAAAGTACGCAGGTTGTGCAAATGGGACTCGAGCTGAATTTTGAACGAGTCATTCAAACTCAACCCCGGCGCATTGCCGCAGTAACTCTTGCTGATCGAATTGGCGATGAAATTACTCGTCGCTGGCCGGATGTACCGCGCGATATTTCAGCGTACCATACCGGTGAGCGTAGCACGGCAACTGACAATACGCGTATTATTAATGTCACGGCTGGTGTCATGTTCGCGCAGGATATTCACAATAGGCCACGCGTCGATAGCGAACTGATTATTCTCGACGAAGTGCACGAGCGTGAGATGGTCACGAACATTAATATGGCTATTGCTCGGCAGGCATTACTCGACAATCCTGGCATGCGACTAGTTATCCAAAGCGCCACAATGGATCCAGGTCCAATTCAAGAGTACTTTGGCAAAGCTTTGGGTGTGGACATCCCCGTTATTGAAGTCGAGGGTCGGACATTTGGTGTTGATATTCAAGAATTTCCGCAAGATACATCAGTGCAACGAGCGGTGGCGCGTGCAACTGAAATGTTTGAACTAGATAAACGTCAAAAAGAAATGGTCGCTGATGGCTACGAAGGGCCGCTACTGCCAACTGACTTTCTTGTCGTGTGTCCTGGACGACGCGAGATTAGCGATTGGACTGATGAGATACTTGAGGCGCTGCCGGATGAGATCGCCCAGTCGTCAGTCATTTTACCGCTCCATAGTAAAATGTCACCAAAGGATCAGCAAAAGGCACTCAAAACTGGCTATCCAGGTCTGAAGATTATTATGGCGACAAATACTGCCAAGACGAGCTTAACTATTGATGGCTTGGCGGGAATTATTGATTGTGGGTATGCTCGTCACCAAGTTGTCGACGAGAATGGTGTTGTCAGTCTCGCCCTATATGAAACATCCTACGCTGATCGTATGCAATGGGCTGGGCGAAGTGGGCGCACTGCTCCAGGCTGGTGTGATCAGACGCGTATGAATGAAGATATGCCGTTTACGCCGTTACTGAAAGCGGAGGCATATGAAACGCCTGAAGCACAGCGTATTAATCCTGATAGTTATGTTTTAGGGTTAGCAGCAATTGGCATTGATCTTGCGACATTAGAGACGCCGGATTGGATTAATCCAGCGGCGATTTCCCGTGCTAAAGAGAATTTACGGGTACTGGGTGCCTTTGATGATAACTACGAGATCACATCAATGGGGCGACGCATGACCGAGTTTCCAATTGATCAGCCAACATCAGCCCGTATGTTGGCTGAAGCGGATCAGTATTCTCCGCAAGTGCGTGCTTACACGGCGGCAATTGTTGCCTCGCATGAAGCTGGCGGCTTGCAATTATTTACCCACGAGGCTGGCCGTCGCTGGAAAGGTGAGAATGGGCTGACTGAGGAAGAAAGTTCGGACTTACTGGCGCAACTCGACATTTTTATTGCTATTCAAGATATGAATTCATATAAGCAACAAAAGTATGATTTAGATATTAAAAACATCGAACGAGCTAAGGAGACCTTTTGGAAGATCCTTCGCAGAAATGACGGACAGACCGACTCGCTTGTTCCACCAACCCAAGAACAGCGAGAAGAGATTTTAAATTGTATCTATGCCGGTATGCCTGATTTCATTTATCGCTATAGCGGTGCTAATAAAGCTATTGGACTCCATACCTATACTGGCGTCAGTAAAGATATGGTCACTCCACGATCACTCAGTAATCGTAGTGTTGTTATGGGAAAGCATCCGTTTGTCGTCGGGACGCCTCGTTTGACGGAGCGATATGTCGCGGGTCAGCGCGTTGAAAAGCCAATCATTGAAACGATCACGAGAGTTGATGACATAGGTGTACTCGGACGGGTGGCGCTAAGTCAGTGCGAATGGAAGCAGGAAGGTAATGTAAAATGGCGCGACGGCCGACCAACGTTAAACGTGCGTCAATTCTTTAAGGGGATCGATCTTGGTCGGACTGAAGAGCGGGAGGCTGAGCCTTCAGAGCTAACACGTAATGCAGTCATTGCCTACGCTCTGGCTCATCCTGGAGAGGCGCAGCAAAGCCTCCGTACGATTAAGGCGCAACTCGAACACTTAGCGCATTTAACGACCGAGCCGGTAGCTCAATTAACACAAGATGAACTTGTTGGGCGAGTGCGACAAGCTGCGCCTGATGACATTCTCGATCCGTTTATGATCGATGTTAATCTGCATCAGATGGGCATTACAATTGATACCTATATATCTGCGGAAAGGCGAGAGCAGATTATAACTAATGCGCCTGCGCAGGTCCCAGCTGGTGGTGTGACATTCCCTGTTACCTATCAGAGTGGGCGGCCGTTAATTCGTCGTTATGATAATGCAAATTTGGTGCACCTGCCAGATAGCGTCCAGCTTCCGGACGGCAGGGAAGTGAAATTTGTCTATGAACGCAAAGAATATACGGCAGGTGAGATAAAAAGCATCACGGGCTATTAAAAGCCGATTTGGCATGAAAAAGTCGGGGTTTCCAGGCTACTGCCTGTACTAACCCCGACTCGTTCATTTATAGTCAGTGCGAAATTTGCTCGCCCCAGCTTTTCAGTCGGGCAAGCTCGCGTCCGGTCGGAATATACTGCCTTTCCTGGTCGAGGGGATAAGATCCACTAAAAGGAAGATCGTATTCTAGTGCCTGCGCCGGCGGGATGTAGTTGACGACAACTCGACCCGTTTCAGCAAAAAACACTGTCCACTTGGTCTGAGTCCATTCGGATGCTTGGCCAGTAGGAAGATGAAGTGCAACTCTGCTGCCGTCCGGGTCAACGTATTTGCACACGCTCCCTTCCGCGATTGCCAACACAATGGCTTCATGCATCAGGGTTTGACTGTCCCCCTGGGCTAACTTTTTCCGGCCAATGCGCGAATCCTCTTTGCCTGCGTGGAAGTCGTGGTAGTCCTGCATGTGCTGAACTGACGATTTTGATCCCGGGCCGTGATTGATGTCCAATGCAACCTTCACGAGGAGCAGGTGATAGCTGTCGGCATAAATCACACCGTAATCCCTGCTTTTTTTCAGCGCTCTGATGATGGCCCCAGCCATGTCGGAGAGCTTCATGTTGCGATTTTGATTTTGCTTGGCGAGATCACGAGTGAATCGCTGTTCGGCTTTTGGCCGTTTCCATTCCCTGATATGCTGAGACACTACAACAGCCCCCAGTACTATAAATGAACGTATCAGCACTATTACGGTCATGAAAAATGACGTAAGTAAGCCCTGTTGATGGCAACAGGTATGCGCTTAAGGGGATTATCTCGCTTTGATTAGTGAATGTCAATACAAAACTGTGACTTAGGTCACAATAGGCTACTTTTCGATAAAGCCGCCACTTTGATGCGACCAGAGATTGGCGTAGATGCCTTTTTGCTCCAACAGTTCAGCATGTGTGCCATTCTCAGTAATCGTACCTTGCTCCAGAACAATAATACGATCCAGCTTTGCGATCGTAGAAAGCCGGTGTGCGATAACGATTGAGGTTCGGTTCTTCATCAATTTTTCTAAGGCATCTTGAATTAATTTTTCACTCTCACTATCGAGTGCGCTCGTGGCTTCGTCTAGGATAAGAATCGGCGCATCTTTCAGGATTGCTCGAGCGATAGCAATACGCTGGCGCTGGCCGCCTGATAATTTGACGCCCCGTTCTCCAACGATTGTATCTAGTCCTTCAGGTAATGTTTCGATAAACTGCAGTGCATTCGCCTGTTTGACTGCTATCATGATTTCACCATCGCTTGCATCGGGCTTGCCGTAGGCAATGTTATCGCGGAGACTCCTATGGAATAGATATGGTTCTTGTGGGACGTAAGCAATGTTTGCACGCAGTGATTGCTGAGATATGTCTCGGATGTCTTTCCCGTCGATAGTGACTGTACCTTTGCTAACGTCAGCAAATCGTAGAATTAATTTCGTCAGTGTTGTTTTTCCGCCGCCACTATAACCAGCTAGGCCAATGCGCTCACCAGCTTGAATCTCCACAGATAGATCATTGATGACGGCCTGTGTGTTACCTGGATATTCAAAGGACACGTTCTCTAGCCGAACAGCACCCTCATGAATAGCGAGCGTTTGCGCATGCTTTTTGTCTTTTACTTCTGGTGTGATACTTAAGACTTCTGTAATATCGGCAGCGTCGAGGAATGCCTGTTCGACGCCGCGAATGATTGGTGAAATGTCAAAGAGGGAACCAGTAAGGCGACCAAAGTATGTGACGGCAAAAATCAGCCCAGCAATGGATATACCATCGGTTGTATAGAGCCATATACAAAAAGCCATTGTAATAATCTGAAAAGCAAACAATGTACTTTGACGAAGCTGACCTTCCTTCTCGATGACGTCGATTTCCTGCTGGACAACTTTTTCAATGTCATGCCGACCTTGGGTGACGTGGTGAATTTCACGCTGCTCAGTCGCAAAAGCTCGGACGATCTGCTGATTGCCGATAATATCAGCAATAAGACCATTAAGCTTTGAAGTCATTAGTTTACGTCGGTGACGAATTGGTCCGCGTTTGCCAGTGCCTACGACGCTCCTCCATATTAATACGCCAGTCACCAGCGTGAGGGGAAGAAGGAGAATCGGTGAAAGAATGGCTATGACGATGAGGCTCGTAACATAGTTCACGATCAAGCCACTCGCCTGCAGATACACTACATCCATAATTGAAATGATAGAATGTGCAAACTTTGATACATCGCCCGCAAGTGAGCCAACTTTGTGATTGGCGAAGAACTGTTCGCTATGACTAGATAGGGATAGCATTGCGCGTTCAAGTAATGTCGTCTGGATATGCTCTTCATGATAGAAGAGTCGACGGAAGCCGATTGTCGAAGTAATGACGGAGGCGACGGAAATGATAGCGGCAATCAACAGGAGGGTTGAGGCGTGCTGCCAATTATGAGGCTCTGTTATGAGCGACTGGATGATAAGGCTAAATAGCAGCGGCAGGGCGACGATGTACAGGAAGCGGTTGAGCAGAATGAGAATAGTGTATAAAAAAAATAATTTTTTATTTTTGCGAATCTCTTGCCAATAGATAGCAAGTGTTTTTCGCGCGATCTTAGGGTCGGTTCGGTTTAGTAGTTTTGGCATCGGGGCGTTGATCTTTCCTGTGTTAGTTTAGATGGGTGATAGATAATATCGCTATAGGTTTGGTCGTCCAAATAATTGCGCATAGTGGATTACACATAAGTAATCATAGTAAAAGTAATTATATAGTATAATATATAGCGATGCAAAAGATTTTACTTTATTACAAATTCACTCCGATCAGCGATCCTGCGACGATGAAACTATGGCAAAAGACCCTTTGCGATAGTCTTAATTTAAAAGGTCGTATTTTGATTTCACCTCATGGTATTAATGGTACGGTCGGCGGTAATATGGATGATCTAAAAGCCTATATTAAGGCAACGAAAGAGTTTGCTGGATTCAAAAAAATTGTCTTCAAATGGAGCGATGGTGGGCGCGAAAACTTCCCTCGCATGAGTGTCAAAGCGCGCCGCGAGCTTGTTGGGTTTCAGAATAGCGAAAATGAGTTTGACGTTGACGAGAGCGGCGTAATTGGCGGCGGCATTCATCTTAAGCCGCGTCAGGTGCATGAACTTATTGAAAAGTATGGTGATGATGTCGTATTTTTTGATGGACGTAACGAGCACGAAGCGAAAATTGGCAAGTTCAAAGATGCGGTTGTGCCAAATACGAATACGTCGCGTGATTTTATTGCCGAACTTGAGAGTGATAAGTATGATGACATCAAAAATAAAAAAGTCATTACTTATTGTACTGGCGGTATTCGCTGCGAAGTTATTAGCGCTATGATGAAAAAGCGTGGATTTAAGGATGTCTACCAGATCGATGGTGGAATCGTAAAATACGGCGAAACATACGGTGACGACGGCCTTTGGGAAGGCAGTTTGCGCGTGTTTGACGACCGCATGACCGTTGATTTTAGTGATCACGCTAAGGTAATAGGTGAATGTACTCACTGTGGTGGTCCGACGAATAACTATGAGAACTGCGCGTGGGCGAACTGTAACGACCTAGTATTGATCTGCCTGCACTGCAAGCAGAATCCGGATCTGTTATTTCATACCGAAGCTTGCCGAGAAAAAGCTAAGATCACGGCAATGGCAAACGCATAAATCTCAATTTTGTAATCTAGTTTACTGAAAAAGCGCTAAATGTAGTGCTTTTTTTGTTAAAAATGCGCTATCTTGTTGACATCTAGCGTTAATGAGTATATTATCACTACAAATGTAAGTTGGTTGGGTGTTGTTGAACGGGTGGATGCGCGAATAGTGCGCCCACTCGTTTTTGTTATCCCTGAATAACCACTAGGATGACGGCTCGTTTACGGGCAAATTCCACAACTCCGACCTTCTTTCAATATAAGGAGACAACATGTTGCCGATGATAGCTGGAGCGATAGTAAATAAAGGTGTGCGAGTATGAAAAATCATAATGAACGATCTTTCAATTCATCAACTGAATACGTAGAAAAACGAAGGCTGAGTACGTTGACTAAGAGAGTTGGCTTGGTGGCGCTAGCTGGCACACTTGCTACTAGTGGCGCTCTAGGTGCAGTAAGTGCATTCAACAGCTATAACGTAGTAGAGACTAAAAGCACAGCCCAAAGCGGTAAGGCTGAAATTATTGAATTCGATGCTGATTATGAGGCGCATTGCTGGACGGCAACCAAGATTCAAGTCACTGGGTCGGGCACTAAAGATGAGACTATGGCTGTGGGTGTCAGCTTGGGCTGGCAAACTTCGATGGTAGATGCGTTGTATAAACAGACACTTTGCGTAGATTCCACCAAGGTCAATTACGAAGTTAATCAAGCGACCGGTGAAGTTGGTATAAATATTCCCAATAAAGACGTCATTAGTACCCAGACTGATATTATTTTAGCACTAAAGGAAGGTCAGGGTATTAGGCCTTATGGGGATCAAACACCGGGATATGTAATCGGTGAAAGTTTGACGAAAATGAGTGAAGCTCTCCCGATCATCGAATATTTCCCTAATACTCTTAAGAATGTAGACGAACAAGACAAAAACGCTAGTTTACGGCTAAATATGGGCCTAATTCTCGGTGCAAAAGCGGCTAAAGAGCAGTGTCAGAAAGAAACATGGGCATTAGCTGCAAAGCCGTTTGAGAATGGCGTCAAGCGGATGGTTAGTGTGGGGTTGTCAGTGGCACAAGCGATGCGTCCCGATGCTAATATTGATCCAACGAAAGTGAGTGTCACAGTCGAAGGAAAGCCGATTGACAAGCTTGATGCTCCGGGTGATAAATCCAACATTGATGACGCAATCAAGCAGATAGAAGAATATGCTAGCTCAAACAAGAACTTTACGCTATTACCTCCAGAAATGAGTGGATGCGAAGTTTCTGAAGAGGTCAAGAAGCTACCTACCCAGAGTGAGTCGAAGACGAAAATTGTTAATCAAGAGTATGCACGACATGAATAATTACAATCTACCTCCACAGTGGCAGACATTCGAAAAGGTAACGATTGGTGACAGGGATTACGTACGTGATCTTACGACGGAAATATCAGTTCCTTTTGATATTTCAAATCCATCTCACGCGGCACTTCTCGCTCCAGCAGCCGAGCCTGAGTCAGGGACATGGCAAGATGTGCACTCCAGCAAGGGAAATAAGCGTTCGTATACGCTCGGTTCTCGTGTTGCAATGGGCAGCTTCGCAATAGGAATGCTATTGACACCTTTTGCTTATAAGGCTGCTGGAAAATCGGCATACGATGTAATGAATGCGATTAATCCATTAGAAGATAAAGTATTAGAGCAGACTACAGTTTGGGAGGATGTTATGAGTACCTTTAATGGCAGTGAGGAGAAGAAATAATGAATATTCGACGAAATAAATACAATCCTGAGAATCGAAATGGTGATCGAATGCCACCCGCAGATGCGCGGGCATTTAAGGAAGAGAACGGACAAATATATAAAAGAGTGGGTGTCGACTTCGGTCCGGGCTATACATATGTTCCAGTAGATACTCCTGTAGCAGATGCGCCCGTACAGCTGCCTTCAGCGGCCCTACGAATGGAAGATCGTTTCCGCGCTGCCCTTGCCGCTTCGCAAATCACAACAGAGCGTACAGCTGATATTCAGCCTTCGAGCGCTGATAAAGCAGAAACATTACAGCGAGCATTGCGGGCGCAGGAAGGTCTTCGTCAACATATCGTACAGGAGCTTGCCGATATACAAGAAGCGAATGCAAGAGAAGAAATGGATAGGGTAAGAGAAGAAATGGACACGCAAAATGCACTTGATCAAGAAGCATTAAAATACGTTGTGACTACGGGTGGCGTAGTAGGTATACCGAAGATGCCGTTACCTGCACATAACTCGCAGATAAATACTTCCACGGTTGCTCATAGTTCGGAGCGTAAAAGCGTGGAAGCGCAAGATAAACCGACGCGCGCACGAATGAATCGTAAAGTAAGCGCACGGGTTCTCGTAGCTTCCGGTGTTCTTGTTGTTGGAGCAGGTGCGGCCGCTGCTGTCGTCGTACCTAATGACTTAACTGCGGCATTTTTGGGAAAGAATGATACGCAAGGTAATGACGAAGCGAAAGAAATGCTCCCTTTGCCAACAGCGGCATTGGTTGATTCTTTTGCTGGATGTTTAGATGATAATGGCGCAGGCCCATCGTTAATCGACCTACCCGTTACTTCGCAAATCGAGGTAGGATATTCGTATACTGGATCTAAAAATACTCCAAAAATACTTGAAACAAGTTTTTACGATGATAATAATAAGCTGATTAAAGCAAACGCCAAGCCGGTTATTGTTACCTCCAACGCACCCGCAAAAGTCGCTGCATGTATACCAGAAGCGGATCGTGTGACTGCTGTCACTGCCGAAGGTAGCAAGGTGACAGTTGATTTGTCGAAAATTTCAACTCAGTTATATCAGGATGTCAATGTCGGTGAAATTGCACGTGGCTTTGCTGTTTCTAATACGGTGGCGAATCCATTGACTGACCTTTACCCATTAGCTGAAGTGATCAACGGCATCGTAGAGGAAAGTAAAGCACGGCCAGATACCGATGAAAAAATGACCCCTGAAATTGCAGCCGGTATACAGCGAAATTATGACGACAAGAGTAATGTCGTCGCCGAAATACGCCAGGCTCAAGTCAAAACTGTACAGGCTCTCATTCGTCCTGGTGGTGGATATGCGGAAAAAATCAAAGCGTTTGTTAAAGAGCGTATAGTGGAAAAAATCAAAGCGAGGGCCGCGGAATTAAAACAGCAAGGTTTGACGGATGTTGAGTCGCCAAGTGTTGTCTTTGTGTCTGAGGCAGAAAACCTTGAAGAAAAAAATCCTGAACCCCCACAAGTGGACAGCTTTAAATTAGCTGATGCGGTGAAAATTACTAGCTTTCCTAATACATTAAATTCTGCCATACCAGAGGCGAAAAAATAAGACTTGAGATCAATATGTCTGAACAATCACCTAGCACTCCTTTCGAATCCTTCGTCGTCCCCACGCCTGAAGAGTTGTCTGAATTTGGCGTGCGTTTAGAACAAGCGGTGGCGGCCCATCAGCCAGAGGGGGGTGTAGAGGGGGATCGCAATGAGTTGAAGGAGGATTATGAGGCTGCAAGCGCGGACCATGCAAAAAAACGGGCAGAGATAGTGGCTGCGCAGGCTAGTATCAATGAGGTGCAAGAAGAAATAGTAGACATCATAGACAGTATGAGTAACGATGATGCAATGATCCCCGAAGATGAACCATCGGCAGCTGAAATGATTCGCACTCGGACGGATATACTGTATGGTCGTTTACGTAAAAGTAAACAAAAAAAAGCGCATCTAGTACAGACTATCAAAATCCTGCAGCAGGAAATGGACGCCATAAGTGCATACAAAGACCGTAATCGACAAGCTGAGCAACATTTAGTGGACAGGGGGGTGACACTAAGACAAGAGTTGAGTCGTCTTGCTTTAGTGATGAGCGCCATAGGCAATCTTGGAGAGCTGAAGCCTACCTTACCTCGTTATGCTGATAGGTATCATTACTTCCCGGCAGAGAGCGATAATGGTTTGGATGATTTTATCAATATAGGAGCAGAACCTGGAGAACGGTATACGACGGTATCGCTTCCTGTGCCCTTTGTCGTGCCAGTTATGGCGGCCGACGAATTAGCCGTTGTGCCACAAGAGGCCCCTATTAGACCCGTCCTCCCTCCCGTGCAAATTTCACCCAAGACGCAAAAAAAGTTTTTAAAGCCAATAACGAATATGAACAGAAGATAAGGTAGAGTATATTATGGAACGAGCAGTAAAAAGACAGTCACCATTCGATATCAATCTGACACCGGAGAATATTGATGGTTATGTGGATACATTTTTGAGTCAGGTTACTCCAGAGTGTCTTATTGGTACGGCGGATGAGCGTACCGCGTTCACTGCAATATTATCGGGTTTTAAGGGTAATATCCGTAATCAGGTTTCTAGGTTTCAGGCGGATACGACGCTAAGAAAAATAGATGAAGCGGTTGCCGCAAAGCATTACGAACAAGTGCAACACGTCCTTGATTCTGGCGCAGTGACGGAGGATTTTATCGCTACCATTCGCGAAGTTCCAGTACTTTTTAGCCCGGTGCAAAAAAACATCGACATGCTTCGCGCAAAAGCGCTCGAGGATCAATGTCAGGCGCGCACTGCAAACACAAAATCATCCGCCACACTCCGCGAGACAGCGAAACATTCGGCACAAGTAGCGGCGGCTTACGCAGCTGATACCCCGGTATTAAAGCGTGGCCCAAAAACATTGATTGGCGAGCAGTACAATCTTTTAAAGCTTAGTGAGGCACGACAAAGTATGCCTAAAAATGATCCAGCACGAAAAGACATTGACGGCATCGTCAGTGATGCATATGGAGAAAACTATGCCTTAAAAGAGACGAGCGCCACGGCTGAGCGCGTTCGTCAGGTGTTCGCTACATTCGCTACAGCGGCGGTGTTAACTACCGTCGCCAATCCCGCAGCGTATGCAAGCGAGACCAAAACTTCCCAAGTAATTCCTAACGAGACGAAGCCTGATGAGCGTGTCATCACCATTAATGACAAAGTTCGCATACCCGTTCCTGTAAATCAAATAGTAAGTATTGAAGAAAAAAACGTAAACACCTCTTCACTGGACGATAGTAGAAGTAGTTCGAGTCAAATAGCCCAGGAAAAGCAAGAAAAATCTCAGGTGGTACCAAAGAAACCTGAAAAAAATCCTCTAAGCGCAAATGAACAAGTTGATGAAGTCAAAACAAAGTCGCAGGAATCACCTAATAAGAGTGAAGAGAAAACCAGTGATCGTAAGGCCGATGCGTTAGTCTTCCGGATACCACGCTCCGCCGCTAGTGACAAGCAGGCCAACAAGGTGAGCGACGATCTTGATTTACGTTTACCAGATACTTCACTTGAGGAAGATAAATTACACGAAACTCCACTCCACGATACACTGGTCGGTAGGACAACTAATGCAGAGGGCGAAAAAGCGTATATAAATACAGATAATGAGAAGCGGTCGACTGAAAGACGCGAGGCTGAAGAAGGAGAAAATAAACCAGCCGTCAATAAGGCCGGAGAAAAAAATCGTGACGCATCAGCATCAAACGATCGTGCAGAGAGTGTTTTAGCGTCTCGTGATAAAAAAGCGGCCATACCTCAAGCGCAAATTGAAGGTATATTGGACGAACCTAAGCTTATTTTTAAAATACCACGCGAAAAGAAGTCTCTGAGTGAAGAGAAGCCTATCCAAATCACACTTGACGAGACTGACGAGAGTTTCCGTTTTTCGTTGAAAAAAGGTCAAAAAAGTACCGGTGTAAAACCAATTGAACTACCTGACGGGTTAGAGATCGTTCCAATCCCTACTGTTCCTATTCCTGCACCAGAAGCACCTGCGCCTGCAATCGAACAGGCGCCTGTGAGCGAAACTGACTTCGTTCAAGCAGCACAAAAAATGATAGAGCGCGGCGGCGTTTGGGAGCGACGCGGGATAGCCATGAAGTTCTTTATTGAAGATCCCGAACTTGCCTGCACGCCATCTCAAGCGGCAGGAATCGTCGGCAACTTACTGGGCGAGTCTGGTCCTGAAATGAATCCAGGACAGAATCAATTCGGTGGCCCAGCATTTGGTATTGTGCAGTGGGAGGCTTCACGCCTTCAAGACCTTAAGGAATTTGCAAAAGAGAACCTAACAGATTTCAAGACCCAACTTAATTTCATGAAGCATGAGTTACTCGGAAAGGAGCGCAGCGCATTTGCCGCTATCAAGACCGCAACAAATCGCAAAGACGCTGCGCTGATTGTGCGTGAACGATACGAGCGACCAAGGGTGCACCGTGATCAAGAGCGAATAGACTATGCCAATGAAGTAGGTGACGCATTCAACAAAGAATACCAGGCTGTACAGGCAGCTAAATTACCTGCAAAATCTGAAACAACAAGCCCGGATAACATCCTTGTCGGATGGCCAACAACGGGCGAAGAAGCCATGGAGCTATTTAATCAGTGCGACTCACGCTGGGGGAATATCCTTAGTCCGAATGGACTCAAGGCGTGCTTGAATGCGTGTGGTCCGACGAATATCGCCATGGCGGTGCAGCTATTAAAGCCCGATCTTGATGTTACGCCAAAAGAAACGATTGAATATGCGAATGCAAACAAACTGTGGTTTACGCCAGAAAGAGGTGCGCCAGATTCTGGCGGAGTTACGTATGACGGAATGCTTCAACTTGCAAAGAATTGGGGTGTGAATGGCAATAAGATGGGCCCGAACTCATTGAAAGATTTCGAGGCCTACAAGAAGATACTTGAAGATGGTGGGGTAATTATTGCGGCAGGCACTGGCCCGGCACCGTTTGTGATGCCAAAAGATGGTGCGCATTTCGTCACGATTCGTGGAATTACGAAGGATGGAAAATTCTTGGTTGCAGATCCGTATCCAAAGACGCCTGATACAAATACTGTCGCGTGGGATGCGCAACAAATTATGAATAGCACATTCGGCGCAGTTGTTTTATACAAGTAGAAATCTAACTAATACTTCAATTTCAGATTCTGGTAATTAAAATCTCAGGTAGATGCTGGCGCTCCACTCAACGTTTCGTTGAATAGAGCGCCAGCTTTGTTTTCGGTGTAAAAGGTTACGAAGCGGGGTTCAGCATTTCTCTGAGCTCCCGTTTCGCTACCGTTGAAGCAACCTCTTCGATCTGCGCTTGTAGGCCTGGTGTCGTATCTGCGCCTTCAAGGGCGCGGATGAGCCGCTTGATGAGTAGATTTTCTGCGGTAGCAGGCGTCGCCTTTACCAGGGTAGATGGCTCGTCACGTTCTCTCAACCGACGGTTGACGTGATATTTTTTCTGCTCCAGAGTCGGAACTTCTTGCTTGAAGCAATCCACCAAAATGCGTGCATATGCGACAAGTGTCTCAAGGCCCGTTTCTTCCGGTAGAACAGATGCCGGCTTGCCATCACGAATCCATTGACTGAATGGAACCATGTAGATTTTTTTGCCGGTAAATTCCTTTCGCTCCTCGTCGTAGTCGAATCCAAGGTCACGCAACAGCTGGGTGGGGTCATCCGTCCAGTATGGCGGCTTCTTTTCTTTAGTTTTGTGGTCAATCTGTGCTGCAACCAGTTCGGTTGCGACTGAATGGAATCTTTGAAGAAATTTTCCTACTGTATTGCCTTCATGGGTTCCATTGATGACGACGAATGAGTGTTTTTGAAGCTTGTCGATGTGATTAAGTTGGTAAAGATTGATCATTGTCGACAATAGCGTATTGAACGTGGCCATGTCGTCTGCAACTGCAGGGAACAGCACGACATCAGCTTCAAGGAACAGCCCCTCGTTAGCTGCGTGGCTATTGCCATTACCGGTATCACCAAAGCAGTTGCGGTATTTTGGCCGCAACGTTTGATGCATCGACAAGAACTCCTCCATCGTGAACTTGTTGTTTGTCGTATTCGGATCAGAAAGTAGCGCGTAGACGCTCGTCTGCTTGTGCTTGCCGAGGTTTTCGCATGCCGTCTCATGATCGATGATCAGGTCATGATCAGCAAGAACGTCGTTTAGGAGCGATTGCTCGCTTCTGCGCAAATCCAGCCGCAAATTAACCGTTCCGTCATTCTCATTACCTTCGAGTAAGAGATTGGCGACCGTTGCAAGCCATGAATGCAAGACGGCCAAGTTTGTGATGAGCGGTGTTTTGCCGGCACCACCCTTGGACGCCATGACGACAATCGTGCGTTTCATTCCTTTCAAAAGTTGCAGAATGTACGCGAGCTCCGCGTATGCCACTTCCAGCTCGATTTGCCTTTGTAGCTTCGCTTGCTCAGGCCTGAAAAGGACATCGTTAGCGCTAGTTGGATTGAACAGGTGTACTATTCTTTGAGCCACGCTCTTAACGGTTGCCGCAACGTCTTCAGGTCCTTCGTCCCGACTTTCGTCAAAACTATATAGTTCTAAGCTATCGTTGCGGAGCGCCTTAAGTGCATCCTCAACACCATTAACTAGCCGCAGGACATGTGCCCGCTCAGACACCACTTTCGCAGTCTGGTCAACTTCACCATCACCCAGTGATGGTGCCCTGCTTGGCTTTTCCGGAGGAGAAAATGCCTGTTTTTCGGGGTATTCACGCTGGGTGAGTTCAACCACATTTTGCGACATTTTGAAGCCTTTCATGTGTATGGACGATGGGAATCTTATTCATTACACCGAATTGTTAATGTGCGTCTCACCTGACGCTCAAACTCGGTTCTAGAATGAAGCGAGCGAATGACAGGGAGTCTGTTTTCGCTGTTTGTTTGATGCTGATTATAGCATTTTAATGCATATTTAACAATAGATTTGCCTAATTGTATAGCAAATTGCCTTGCGTAAATATTGTGATGATAAAACAGACATAACCACGTATAATATAGAGTGAATGAATGCGAAACTCGAAACAAAATTAAAAACACTGCCACGGTCCTCCGGAGTGTACTTTCATAAGTCGGTGAGCGGTGAAATTATATATGTCGGCAAAGCGGCGGTTTTGAAAAATCGGGTTCGTCAGTATTTTCAAAGTACGCGTGATATGGATGTGAAAACCAGAGCACTCGTTGCTGAAATTGATGATACGGACTGGATAGAAACAGAAAGTGAAATCGACGCGCTCTTTCTGGAATCTGAAATGGTCAAGCGCTATATGCCGCGCTATAACATTCTACTGCGAGACGACAAGTCGCAGACATTTGTGCGCATCGATATGAAGAGCGAGTGGCCGTATGTCTGTTTTACGCGTAATCCGGCCGATGACGATGCGGAATATTTCGGACCGTACTATAACGGGTTTGCCGTCAAGAAGGCCCTGCGGTACCTGCGTAAGACGTTTCCGTACTACACCAAGCCGCGTACGACAGGTAGACCGGATTTGGATGCCCACTTGGGACTGAGTCCGTCGGCGACGACGACATCTGAGCAGTATCGTAATAGTCTGCGCAATCTTATTCGCTATCTCAAAGGCGAACGGGTGGCATTGGTGAGAGAAATCGAGCGTGATATGAAAACGGCCGCAGGGCTGCAGGATTTTGAAATGGCGGTACTGTACCGCAACCGGCTCAATAACCTCCGTGAATTACAGCGTAGGATTATGTTCGGCGACAAAGAATTTTTAGATATCAGCAAAGACAAAGCGCTTAGTGACCTACGCGACTTGTTAGGTCTGAAAAAGTTACCAGCACGCATCGAGGGTTACGATATTTCGCATATGAGCGGAACGAATGTGGTTGCTAGTATGGTCGTGTTCAGTAACGGGGCGAGCGATAGAGCAAACTACCGCAAATTCAAGACGCGCATTGAACATAACAATGATTTTTATAACATGCACGAAACACTGACACGGCGGTTGAGCGAAAAAAACATTAAAGCCTGGGGGTGTCCAGATTTGATGTTGATTGACGGTGGTAAAGGGCAATTAGATGCAGCGCTACAGGCGCGTGACGAACGTGAGCAGACCAAAATTCCATTTATCGGCCTTGCAAAACGCGAAGAGCAGATCGTTATCCATCATCAAAAATCGGGTGTTATTTTAAACAAAGATAAATTAAGAGAATTAGACGGCTACGTGACGGTAACAGAAGATTTCACACTCGTAAACCTACCGCATAGTACACATATAATCAAGTTGTTGCAGCGCATCCGTGACGAATCACATCGCTTTGCCGTTAGCTATCATACGGTATTAAAGCGTCAAAAACAGACGGCAAGCGCCCTTGAAGACATACCTGGTATCGGCCCAACTACCCGAAAAAAGCTGATCAAGACTTTTGGTAGTTTGCGCGGCGTACAGGCCGCGACACCAGAGCAGCTAATTGTCGCGATCGGACCCGCTAAAGCGAAGATTTTAACGCAGTACCTGCCTTAGTTGACTTGCTACGTCGTAACTCGTATTGAAAAAACGAAAAGAGCCAACCTTCGACGTATGTCATGGACAACGGAGGGTGCTGAATTTTGACGATTGTTGTCTATATAGTACTTATGTTATATTTAGACCAACATCTAGTACAGTATAAAATAAAAAGGACAATATCATATGAGCCACGGTGGCAAGTTGCGTTCCAGTCTAGGATTTACGCTTGTAGAGCTTAGCGCGGTTATTTTTATTATTAGCATTTTGGCAACTATTGTTATTTTTAGTATTGGCTCTTGGCGAGAAAAGGTCGCTACTAGTGAAGTACTTAGTGATTTGAACGGCGTAAAAGCAGCTATGGAGAATGCGCGTAACTTCGGTGATGCGTATCCTAGTACCTTGCCTTCTGGATTTTCTAAAAGTAAGAATGTTGACGTGACGCTATATGCTAGCAGCCCTACGTATTATTGTGTCGATGCATCCAGTAAGGTAAAAACATCAATAAAATATTTCATCGATGTTGATGTAAATGGAAAAGTCAGAGAGCCAATGCGGGGTGGATGTGCGACTGGCGAAGCAATTGCAGGTGGGGCCGTTGCTGGCTGGAGTGATATTTCGCTTTCGTCAGGCAATGTTTGCGGCGTTATTGATAGCCGTGCTTACTGTGACGGCGTTAATACGTATGGCGAGGTAGGTGATAACACAACCACAGACCGTAATAGTCTGACTCCTGTTAACGTGACGGGCGTACTAAGTGGTAAAAAAGTGACAGATATCGCTGTCGGTCTGGATCATGGGTGCGCACTAAGTGAAGGTAAAGTTTATTGTTGGGGGCGAAACACATACGGCGAACTGGGTAATGGGAATAATACGAATAGCTTATATCCGGTTGCGGTTAGTGCGACTGGTGTTTTAGCGGGCAAGACGGTCACGGCAATTTCTGCCGGTGGTCACCATACTTGTGCGATTGCAACTAGCCTTATCTATTGCTGGGGGCTTAACGCAAGCGGCCAATTAGGTGATAGTACGACGACCCACTCGAACATCCCTGTTGCAGTGATTGCATCCGGCGCGCTCTCAGGTAAAACGATTACAGCGGTCAGTGGCGGTGATTTACACACCTGCGCTATTGGATCTGGGGCTGCTTATTGTTGGGGTTCAAATTCTGGCGGTCAGGTTGGTGACGATACGGTTGTTCAAAAAACTGCACCAACCGCAGTTACCGCAACTGGCGTCCTGTCGGGTAAAAATATTGATACGATCAGTGCGGGGGGCGCTCATACCTGCGCTGCAGCAACGGGCCTTGCTTATTGTTGGGGTGATAATACGTATGGTCAATTGGGTGATAATACGGTTGTTCAAAAGCTAGTACCGACTGCCGTTCACACGGCAAGTGGACTTAGTGGCAAAACCGTGACGAAAATTGACACGAACTTGTATCACACCTGCGCGCTTGCTAGCGGTGTTGCCTATTGTTGGGGGCGGAACCATTATGGTCAGATGGGCGATAATACGGTTGTTCAAAAATCAGTCCCAACAGAGGTATATGCCGGGGGTGCGTTAAGCGGTAAAGCGATGACGGACATTAAAGTCGGCGCACTTACGTCTTGTGCGATAACCACCACGAATGCATATTGTTGGGGATATGGCGGCTACGGGCAGTTGAATAATGGTGGAACGGCAAATAGTAGTGTGCCCGTTGTGTCGACAAATCCATAATTTGGTATAGGTAAGGAAAACTGATAATTTAATGAAAAATGATTTTTTTAAGAGTAATCGTCGTCGACTAATAGAAAGGTTGAATGGCGGAATTATCGTGATGTCTGCGTATGCGCAAATGCAGCGTAGTAACGACATGGCGTTTAACTTCGAGCAGGAAGCGAATTTTTGGTGGCTAACCGGTATTGATTTTCCTGATTGGTGGATGATTATTGACGGGACTCGAAACAAAAGCTGGCTGGTTGCCCCGCGAATTAGCGCATCTCATGAAATATTTGACGGAAGCCTTTCAGCTGATAGCGCTAAGGAGATTAGCGGCGTAGATGCAATATTGACACAGGATGAGGCCCAAAGTATGCTTCGTGATTTAAGCAAGAAGCATAGTGTTGTGTACGTATTGGGCGAGCAGCCGCATGCCGAGCATCTGGATTTTATACTCAACCCAGCTATAAAGTCATTACGCGAACATGTCAGCAGAATCTTTGCAACTGTCCAAGATTGCCGAATAGAGCTAGCGGCCCTACGAGCCATAAAGCAGCCTGAAGAGATTGTCGCTATGAAGTCGGCAATCGATATTACTATTGACGGTTTTGAAACAGTTAAGCGGAAGTTGACAACGGCAAGTTACGAATATGAAATTGAAGCAGAATTTAATTATTATTTTCGTATGCACGGCGCAAGTGGGCATGCATATGATCCGATAGTCGCCGGTGGCCAACATGCATGTACATTGCACTACATTGCAAATAGCCAAAAGTTAAAGAAACGCCAGCTGTTGCTGTTAGATGTCGGTGCGCGCGTTGGTGGTTACGCAGCCGACATTACAAGAACATACGCTTATGGCGAGCCGACTAAGCGTCAAATTGATATCCACGGGGCCGTGCAGGCGGCGCAGCGTGAAATCATTGCTATGATTCAGCCAAATCTTTCCGTCGAGCAATACCAAACGAATGTTGATAAGGTAATGTCCGACGCGTTAATCGGTCTTGGGTTGATGGCGAATTATAATGACATGGATAGTTATCGTAAGTATTTTCCACATGCAGTCAGTCACGGCCTGGGGATTGATGTGCACGATAGCCTTGGGGCGCCAAAATTTCTACAAAAGGGGATGGTAGTAACTGTCGAACCAGGTATTTACATCCCTGAAGAAGGAATAGGTGTCAGGATCGAGGATGACATCCTGATAACAGCATCCGGAAATCTTAATATGAGCCAGCGGCTCTCGACAGATCTGTAAAAAATGATTACAATAGATGATAGTTTATGAAAAAACAATTTTACTTGTTTATCCTGCGATGGATGCTAAATTCATTTGGACTGTGGGTAGCAGTTCGTATCTTTGGTACGGGATATAGCGACGCGGAGCTTAACTCTAGTACCTGGGTATTTTTAGTCGCAGGATTGATCTTCTCGATTATTAATGCAATTTTACGTCCCATAGTAATTATCTTGTCATTACCGGCAATACTAGTTACATTGGGACTATTTATGATCGTAGTGAACGGCTTGATGGTGTATATATCATTAAAACTTGCACCGGGCCTGCACATGACGTTCATGTACTCGATGATTACGGGAATAGTCTTAAGTCTGGTAAACTATATAGTTAGTGGTGCACTGGAATTGCAATATATGCGTCAACGGGAGAGAGAATAATGAATATTGATAATATCTTACAAATTGTAACAATCGGATCATCTTTACTGATGATTCTGGCAATCTTGCTCCAGCAGCGTGGCGCTAGTCTCGGTGCCGGGTTTGGTAGCTCAGGCGAACTATATACGACACGTCGTGGTTTGGATAAAAACCTATTTGAAGCATCGATTGTTTTAGCAGTCGTCTTTGTCTTATCTATCCTAGTTGGCCTGCTCTTACCAGTTTTTGGTGCGTAGGAGGTATCTATGGCAGATGATAAACGAGGGTGGCAACAACTGCAAAAGCTAAAATTTGACCGAAAAAAAATCTCTAAGCGGGTCAAAAAAGCCGAAGGTGCGACCATGCGCCATGCTCATAAATTTATCGTAGGCAGACTTGATAATATGCGCGACGTTCGCCGTCATATTCTTGGTTGGTTGATGCTTGTCGGTGTTTTGATCGCTATCGTAGCTATTCAGTTGATGTGGTTTCAGCAAAGTTACAAGATGACGGCCGCAGCGACTGGCGGGACATACGCTGAAGCATCGCTAGGTCCTATCGAGACCTTAAATCCGCTTTACGCCGCGTCGAATGCCGAAATAGCGTCAAGTCATCTTTTATTTTCATCGTTATATACGTATGACGAATCCGGCAATTTGCGCGGCGATCTTGCAGAAAGTATAGAGATGGATGATTCTGGTACGCTATACACGGTTAAGATACGATCCGATGCGCAGTGGCATGACGGGCGTAAGCTTAATGCCAATGACATTGCCTTTACTGTTAACCTTATAAAAAATCCGTCAGCACGCACTCCACTTCGTAATAGTTGGCGTGATGTTATGGTGAAGGCAATTGACGATACGACCCTGCAGTTCCAGCTGCCGGCATCGTATGCTGCCTTTTCACACGCATTAACATTTGCTGTATTGCCTGAGCATGTTTTAGGTAACATAGAACCAAGCACGATTCGTGAGAATGTCTTTAGTCGTGCACCTGTAGGTAGCGGTCCATTCAGTTTCAGACTGTTGCAAACGGTTAGTGTGAAGCATCGTGTGGCGCAGATGACTGCATTCGAAAATTACTATCGTGGCATACCGCGTATTAATCGATTCGAAGTCCATGCTTATAGTGATCGAGAGGAGATTGTCAAGGCCGTGAAAACAGGGCAGGTTAACGCTGCGGCTGACTTGTCGACTGGTAATTTAACACAGATAGATACAAAGAATTACAAGGTTGTTTCTCGACCGGTCAATGCAGGGGTATATGCGCTGCTGAATGTAGACTCCCCGGTGTTAAAAGACAAGGCTGTACGTCAGGCGCTGCAGCTTGCGACCGATTCCGCAGTCATTCGTAAGGGTCTGGAAGTGAAGTTGCCGCACTCTGACCACCCTAACGCACAATCGGGTATCCGCACATTAAAAAAACCCGCTCTGGATCTTCCATTTGTAAATGGGCAGTTGTCCGGTACGGATATTCCTGTTCGCCCCAATTTTGATATAGTGCGCGCAGGTGAATTACTTGACTCTACTGGGTGGAGATTAGCCGGTGGTATCCGAAAAAATGACGCTGGTCAAGTCTTAACGCTAAATGTCGCAACGACGAAAAATGCTGATTACGAAAAGTCGCTTGAGATCCTCGTTGGTCAGTGGCGTCAATTGGGTATCACGATTAATACGAACGTTGTCGATACAAATGACCCGTCCAGTAATTTTGCTCAATACGTTCTTCGACCCCGGAGTTACGACGTGCTGCTCTATGAACTAGAGATCGGTGCAGATCCTGATGTGTATGCTTATTGGTATTCTTCACAAGCGAATGAAAATGGAAAAAACTTTTCAAATTACAAAAGTGCAACCGCTGATGCTGCGCTTGCAAGTGCAAGGTCGCGTATCGAGACGGATTTACGAAATGTAAAATATAAGGCATTTGCAAAGCAGTGGATCGATGACGTACCTGCGATCGGCCTGTATCAATCCGTCGCGGAATATGTTGCCAGTAAAAAAGCGCAGGGAGTTGACGAAAATACGAACCTTATCTCTTCAAATGATCGCTATGCCAATGTTCTTTATTGGAGCGTAAACCAAGAGTCGGTTTACAAAACCCCATAGATTGGCTATAATCATCAAGGTTAAACCCTCATGTATTTTCAAATATAGTGCGCGCGGATGGCGGAATTGGTAGACGCGTCAGCTTGAGGGGCTGGTGTCCTTCGGGACGTGGAGGTTCAAGTCCTCTTTCGCGCACCAAATAAAACAGAGATTTTCGGATCTCTTTTTTATTTGTTCGAAGCCCTACGAAAACACTTCTCATCTGCTATAATATCTAAACAGATGGCGCGTTGACGGAACGGTTACGTGGAGGTCTGCAAAACCTTTTAAATGGGTTCGACTCCCATACGTGCCTCCATATGTTATATTAAATATACGCGTGGATGGCGGACTATTGTGAAGTAGATACGCATCGTGCGTCGGTAAAATATGCGCGGATGGTGGAATTTGGTAGACACGAGAGACTTAAAATCTCTTGACCAATAGGTCGTGCGGGTTCAAGTCCCGCTCTGCGCACCAGAATTGATCAAACTCGGTCCAATTGGATCGAGTTTTTTCTTTAGAAATGGTATAATAGAAGCACTAATTAAATAGAAATTCATAAGGGGAAAACAAGAGATGATAGCAGTTTGGATCGTATTGGGAATTATTGTAGTACTAGGCATATTCCTATGGGCAACGTATAACGGCTTGGTCACGCTAAAAATTCGTGTTGACGAAGCCTGGAGTGATATTACTGTCCAGCTAAAGCGACGTTTGGACTTGATCCCAAATCTGATCAATAGCGTTAAGGGCTACGCCGCACACGAGTCTGGTGTTTTCCAGGCAGTAACTGAAGCTCGCGCTAACGCGCTTAATGCCCAAGGAGTCAAAGAGACTGCCGCTGCCGAAAATCAGTTTGAAGGCGCACTTAAAAGCTTGTTTGCCGTTGCCGAAGCGTACCCTGACCTGAAGGCTAACCAAAACTTCCTTCAGTTGCAACAAGAGCTTGTGGATACTGAAGATAAGATTCAGGCATCTCGCCGCTTCTATAACGGTGGCGTGCGTGACTTAAACACAAAGATTCAAGTATTTCCAAACAATATGTTTGCAGGTATGCTGGGCTTTACGCAGCGTGAGTTTTTTGAAGTTGAAGATATGGCATCTATTGAAAAGCCAGTCGAAGTTAAATTTTAATTAGGTTGATCTAAGTCTATGTATAATGCAGTCGCCGCCAATAAACGTAACACAGTCCTTATTATGGCTGTGTTCATTGGCTTGATTAGTGCGATTGGCTGGGCTATAAGCTATACGAATGGCAACCCATCGATTGCGTATTGGGTAATTGGCGGGGCCGCGGCTTACGCACTGATACAGTATTTTATTGCAGCAAAATTAGCCGTTGCGATGACTGGTGCACAAGAGATAGAGAAAAAGGATAACCCTCGACTATATCGTATTGTTGAGAACCTTTCTATTACTAACGGCATGCAAACGCCTAAGGTGTATATTATTGATGATCCAGCTCCAAACGCCTTTGCAACTGGTCGTGATCCTAAGCATGCGATCGTCGCTGCTACTACGGGTATTTTAGAGGTAATGGATGATCGTGAGCTTGAAGCGGTCATGGCGCACGAAATGAGTCATGTTCGTAATTACGATATTCGCGTGAGTATGATTGCCTTTGGTCTGGTTAGTGCAATTGGCATTTTGTCCGATATCGCCATTCGCATGTTCTTTTTTAGTGATCGACGCGAGAACGTGAATCCGATTGTTCTAGTGATTGGCGTTATTTTGATCATTCTTGCTCCAATTATTGCCGCCATGGTGCAGATGGCGATTAGTCGACAGCGCGAATATCTCGCTGACGCGTCTGGTGTATTAGCGACGCGTGACTCTGAGGGGCTTGCGATGGCCTTGGAGAAACTTGGTCAGTATGGACGACCTATGCAAAAGCAAAATACCGCATCAGCGCACCTCTTCTTTAATAATCCGCTAAAGCCAAGCTTCTTTAGTAAAATGTTTAGTACGCATCCTCCACTAGAAGATCGTATTGCCCGGTTGCGCAATAATGCGGATAAATTTTAATCAGAGATCATCATGCCTGCGACTAAACAAATTGTATCTTTAGATAAGACAGCCCGACCGAAAAAAATCACGAAAAAGACGGCTACTCAAAAGTATAATTTTTTAACTGAAATTTTATTTAAGGTTAAAAATAACCGATTTATTGTTAAATCCCAATTAAAAATGCAAGACTTTTTAGTGCGTCGGCCGCATCGTAGTTTTCAGCGTACCTACAGGCGTGATTATGTACGCCCTCTTGATATGCCGGGATACTGGGCCTTTACGAACCATGTGCGAAAGATACTATGGGATAATCGAAAATTATTCCTTTATGTAATTATTATCTACGCTGTTCTAACAGTCACATTAATTAGCTTTGCGTCTGAGGACACATACATGCAGCTTCGGGACTCGTTAAACTCAACAGCTTCAAATGCATTTACTGGAGTGTGGGGCGAGCTTAGTAAGGCGGGATTAATATTAGCCGCTGGGGCAACAGGTGCGCTTAACAGTGCACAAATCGGTTCGCAAGGTCAAAGTCAGATATTCCCAATATTAATCGGTCTATTGACCTGGCTGACGACCGTCTGGCTACTTCGCGCTATATTAGCGGGACGTCGCCCTAAGATGCGCGATGGATTATATAACGCAGGTGCGCCGATACTTCCGACATTTCTTGTGTCAGCGGTGATTATCGTGCAACTAATCCCTATGGCGTTAGCATTTTTTGCGTATAATGCAGCAGTTGTCTCTGGCTTGTTGGATGGCGGCGCGGAGGCGATGATGTTTTGGTTAGTCGCTGGATTGCTTGTCGTACTATCCCTGTATTGGATTACATCAACGCTCATTGCTTTAGTGGTGGTAACGCTACCTGGTATGTATCCGATGCAAGCGCTACGGACTGCTGGTGATCTGGTTGTTGGACGAAGAGTGCGCATTTTGCTTCGGTTGTTGTGGCTCGTATTTACTGTTGTGTTAACTTGGGCTATTGTCGTTATACCGATAATACTATTTGATGGATGGATAAAGTCTGCCTGGGATGCGATATGGTGGCTACCACTTGTGCCGATTGTGCTGCTTCTTATGGGGGCATTTACTGTGATTTGGGTAGCAGGATATGTATATCTTTTATATAGGAAGATTGTGGAAGATGACGCCCTACCAGCTTAACGAACGGGCGCGTGAACTGCGCGAGCTACTGGCGCGTTATAGTTACGATTATCACGTTTTAGATCAGCCTGCGGTCGAAGATGCCGTTTATGATAGTTTATTTGGCGAGCTAAAAAAGATTGAAGCAGAACATCCAGAATTAATTACACCCGACAGCCCAACCCAGCGCGTAGGGAACGAGCTGCTGGGGGGGTTTAAAAAAGTGACACATAGCAGTCGTATGCTTAGTTTGAACGACGTATTCGATCGCAACGAAGTCGAAGCATGGGTAACGAGAATGGATAAATTATTGCCTGGCCGTCGTCATGAATATTTCGCAGATATTAAAATGGACGGCCTAGCCTGTGCATTGGTATATCAAGATGGAGTTTTAACGCGTGCGGTGACGCGCGGGGATAGCTTTGTTGGGGAAGATGTGACTGCAAATGTTAGGACGATAAAAAACGTACCATTACGATTACGTCATGAAAAACAATATGAGCAATTTCTGAGTGGTCGAACCGAAATTCGCGGCGAAATCGTTATGCTGAAAAAAGATTTTGATAGTCTTAATGCGCGTCGTCGCGTAATTGGCGAGCCCGAATTTGCCAATCCCCGTAACTTGGCCGCTGGGACGATTCGTCAGCTTAATCCTAAACTGGTTGCCGAACGACCACTGCATTTTAGAGCATACGATTTATTACGAGACGACCCAACAGATATACCGACGAATATGTTTGCCTATGAAGCGATCACGGCATTAGGGCTAAATCGTAATTTGGAAGCAAGTGTCTTCACGACCGTCAGCGATGTTATGAAATTTGTCGATACGTGGGATAAGAAACGAAACGACCTACCGTTCAATACCGACGGCTTGGTGGTGAAGGTAAATGATAGGCAGCAATTCGCACAGCTAGGCGTCGTTGGAAAACAGCCACGGGGCGCTGTCGCCTATAAGTATGCTGCCGAGCAGGCGACGACAATAGTAAAAGACATCGTTATCAGTATTGGCCGTACGGGTGCCGCAACACCGGTGGCGGTATTTAACCCGGTGGTTGTCGCAGGCACGACCGTACAGCACGCTAGCTTACATAATGCTGACGAGATTGCACGCCTGGACGTACGTATCGGTGACACGGTTATAATATTTAAAGCTGGCGATATTATTCCGCAGGTTGAAAGCGTCGTTACCGAACTGAGACCAAAGACAGCCGAAAAAATCGATTACGAGCAGTTATTACATGCGCAATATCCTGAACTCGAATTTGAACGTAGTGGCAAGGATGTCGTTTACCGGGTAAAAGGCGTTACCGGCCCTATTCTTTTAAAGCGAGCGCTGCAGCACTTCGCAAGCAAAGGTGCACTTGATATCGATACGCTTGGTGAAAAAAATGTGGTCGCATTAGTTGACGCGGGATTGGTAAAAGATTTAGCTGATATTTATACACTGACGAAACAACAGCTATTGCAACTTGACCGCTTTGCGGAAATATCCGCACAAAAGTTGATCAGCGCAATTGCCAATAAGCGACAGCCGCTGCTCGAACGTTTTATTTTTGGGCTAGGCATCCGCCACGTTGGCGCACAGACCGCTGTAGATCTTGCTAAGAAATTTGAATCAATCAATAAGATTAAGACCGCAAGTATCGACGATTTCTTAGCGATCGATGGCATTGGAGCTGTGGTCGCAGAGTCGCTGGTTGCGTGGTTTGCTGATCCGGATAACGAATTGCTGCTCGATAAATTTAACGCCTTGAACGTTGTATCTGTATATGAAAAGAAGTCAGGGAAGCTCGCTAATCAGTTCTTTGTTATTACCGGTAGCCTGGAATCAATGAGTCGCGACGAGGCAGCCGACAAAATTCGCGCATTAGGCGGTACATTTCAAACAAGCGTCGCCAAGGATACGACGTATTTGGTCGCGGGCGGCAAGGTCGGTTCGAGCAAGCTCAAAAAAGCTGAATCTTATGGCGTTTCGGTTATTAACGAAGCTCAATTTTTAAATATACTGCGGTAAGTGTCGAAAAAGATTGCACGCCAATTCTCGGCAATCTTAATTTTATCATCGTCGTCAAAGTAAGGGTATTAACAGGACTAACCCTGTTATGTTAAAGCCCAACATAACAGTGGTATAATTTTTCTATGAGTGGAACGTCTTTAATTACGCCAGGAGTATATCGTCACTATAAGGGCGGTGAATATAAGGTTATTGGAATTGGTAGAAATACCGAGACGGAAGAAGATGTTGTGATATACCAGCCGTTATACAAAAGTGACGTTGCTTACTGGGTACGTCCATATGAAATGTTTTTCGATACAGTCGAAGCTGACGGCGTGAAGGTGTCTAGATTTAAGAAGGTGCGTGACGATAGGTGATAGTCTTCCTCTTGCTATAGTGGGTACTCTGAGAAAGTAAGAGTATAGAAATACTCGTAGGGATGTACGATCGTGGCGCTGATGCTGATGAGTGTGGTATTGGCGGGTCTACGCCAAATAATAGCGCGTAGAATAACTGATGATGTAACTTAAATAAAAGTGGCATATAATAGCTGTATATGAATAAAGCGATGAGACAAGCGAAAAAAGCGAGCATCGGCATTGCCGGTAGTGTCGTTGTGCTGATCGGTATTGTCGCTATTCCGTATCCAGGGCCCGGGTGGCTGATCGTATTTGCCGGCTTGGCAATTCTTGCGACTGAGTTTGAATGGGCGCAGCGTCTACTGGATAAAGCTCGTGGAAAATATGACGCATGGACTGATTGGATTAAGGGTCAGTCGCTATACATCAAGGCCGTCTTCGTCATACTAACGAGCATTGTTGTTGTGACGACTATCTGGCTGATGAATGGTTATGGGATTATAAATGACCTTCTAAGCCTCGGCTGGGATTGGCTTAGATCGCCGCTCCTCCGCTAAGACTTGACTAAGTTTACGGTTCGTAAAAAATAAATCTGGCTGCACATAAAAAATACCTCGCTGGTTAAAGCGAGGTATTTTTGTAAGTGTGGGTAATAAATTACCAGCTACGCTGACGGAATGAACCGCCGCCGTTGCCACCACGGTCACCACCGCGGTCGCCGCCACCACCACCGTTGAAGTCGCGTTTAGGGCGATCTTCTTTAGGTCGTGCAAGACCAACGCTGATAGTACGACCGTCAAGGTCCTTACCGTCAAGTTGATCAACAGCTTTTTGGTTGTCTTCGTCGTTTACGTATTCAACAAAGCCGAAGCCTTTTGAACGGCCGCTATCACGGTCAGTGATGACGCGTGCGCTTGAAACTTCGCCGATTTGTTCGAAATGTGCTTTTAATGTGTCGTCAGTAGTTGCGTATGCAAGGCTACCGATGAATAGATTTTGTTGTGCCATAATGTAGGTACTCTTTTCTTCTTAACTGATTCTGATTATCGTCCGATCGACCGCTTCTGCGATGTGTGCCAAGAAGAGAGGTTACCTTAAGAGGTAAGCGCCCGCCTTTTGCCTTAATACGCGTGTGCTTCTGAACGTACCTATTTAATCATGTTTTTTATATTAATACTACCATTAGCGCAAAAAGCTTGCATCTATTTGAAAATTAAAGCATAATAAAGCATAAGCTGGTACGCCAATGGGGTGCCATTGAGCGTTAAAACAAAAATGTCAAAACAAACACTAGCGCCCTGGGTGGGCGCGTAACAGCTTAGAAGGCTCGTCTCTGTCAAAAGAGGCGAGTTTTTGCTAAAATAATCAAGCACGGGGCATTGGCGCAGTTGGCTAGCGCGCTTCCATGGCATGGAAGAGGTCATCGGTTCGAATCCGATATGCTCCACCACGTAGATTTTATATAGTAACTACAAAATATATATGCCAAAATTAGAATCTTATGTCGAGCAGTTGAAAAATACTCGGAATTTGCTATACTAACTGTAGAGGAGCCCATCAATAAGTGGGCGTATTTTTATGAAAGACCCAAAATTCATTCGCAACATTGCGATTATCGCGCACGTTGACCATGGCAAGACAACTATGGTTGATGGGCTATTAAAACAAAGTAATACTTTCCGTGACAATCAGGCTGAAATGAGTCAGGACTTGATCATGGATAGCGGTGATCAAGAGCACGAACGTGGTATCACTATCACGGCAAAGCAGACGTCTATCTATCACGGCGATTACAAGATCAACATTATTGATACGCCGGGTCACGCTGACTTTAGTGGTGAAGTTGAGCGAACACTTAATATGGCTGACGGCGTTTTGTTGGTTGTTGACGCCCAAGAAGGCCCAATGCCACAGACGAAATTCGTTTTATCAAAAGCACTTGAGCTTGGTTTAAAGCCAGTTGTTATCGTCAACAAAATCGATAAGCCATCACGCCGTATCGACGAAGTAATTGACGAAGTTTCTGATCTCTTTTTGGAATTAGCTGTTGATGACAGTCAATTGCATTATCCTGTCTATTATGCGATTGGTCGCGAAGGTAAGGCGTGGAATGAGTTGCCTGATAATCTTTCAGAGCACGCGGACTTAACACCTATCTTTGACGCAATTATCAATGATATACCTGCGCCAACTGTCGAAGCTGACAAGCCATTCCAACTGCTTGTGACGTCACTTCAGTATGATAACTTCCTTGGTAAGTACGCCATTGGTCGTATTACGCGCGGTAGTATTAAAAAAGCTCAGCAAGTTGTTCTTATTAAACGTGACGGTGTGGTTATTAACGGTAAAATCGATAAAGTCTTTGGCTACCGCGGCTTAAACCGTGAAGAAATTGACGAAGCATTTGCTGGTGATATCGTAGCATTAACTGGTATCTCAGAAGCACATATTGGTGAGACGCTTTGTGATAAAGAATTTCCAGAGGCATTACCTGTAATTGACGTCGAAGCACCGACGCTAAGTATGTACCTAGGTCCAAATACTAGTCCAATGAAGGGTAAAGAAGCCGAATTTAACACCAGTCGCCAAATCGGTGACCGTCTTAAAAAAGAGCTTGAAACTAACGTTTCACTGCGCGTGACTGACGAAGGTATCGGCTTTGTCGTTAGTGGTCGTGGGGAGCTTCACCTTTCTGTCTTGATTGAAACTCTTCGCCGCGAAGGTTTTGAGTTTGAAGTTGGTCGTCCACAAGTTGTCACGATTGAAGAAGACGGTGTCGTTAAAGAGCCTGTCGAAGAGCTGCTTGTTGAAGTTGGACCAGAATTCCTTGGTGCGGTCAGCCAAGAGCTTGGTACGCGCCGCGCAGCGTTGACGAAGCAAGAGTCAACTAGCAGCGGCACGACTCGTACGACTTACATCTTGCCAACTCGTGCGATGATTGGTCTTCGTAACCTCCTTCTTACTGCGACAAAGGGTACAATCATCATGAACAGCTTGCCGCATGGCTATCAGCCACTTGGCGCTAAATTGCAGCAAAACCGCAACGGTGCATTGATTGCTACCGAAGCTGGTTCGACAACGGCTTATGCGCTCGACACTGCATCAGCCCGTGGTGAATTGTTTGTTGGTCCTGGTACAGTTGTGTATCAAGGCATGATTGTTGGGGTTTATAACCGCCAAGGCGATCTAGATGTTAATGTTTGCCGCGGTAAACAACTAACGAACATGCGGACCTCATCAAGCGACGGTACTGTCCAGTTAACGCCATTTACTGATCTTAGCCTTGAGCAATCTATCGACTTTATCGAAGATGACGAGCTACTTGAAGTAACACCGAAGTCATTGCGTCTTCGTAAGCGTTTCCTAGATCCAAACCTTCGTAAGCGCAATAAGAAGTAGTACTCTTACTAACCCTCAGAAGTGTCCATCATTCCTACTGTTTGATGGACACTTTACTTTGAAGAAATTATATAAATCTGACGTTGTCACTAAGTAACGTTAGCACTATACTAGGTAGAGTAATCACTCTTATACTATGAAAATACTTAAAATCCCCAAATTGCCAGGTGAAAGCCAAATAAAATCAGCCGTCGTAAAAACCACGGGCGGTTTAGTGCCGACAAGAAAAAGTCCGGAAGATGCTTTAGGTGTTTTGTTTGACGATGTTCAGACAAAGCGAGTATATGGTGATGGCAAGATTTTTGTCGATCTTATTCCTCGTCGACGCATGAAACAAATTCAACAAGAGTATATTCTTCTCAAGGATGACCCGCGCTTTGACTTGCGCGATTTTGTTTCTCGACATTTTTACAAATACGGCGCGTACGATTCTGCCTATCATACTGACACAAGCATGACGCCACGCGAGCACATTGCCGAGCTTTGGCACGTCCTTGAGCGTAAAAACCGACGTGATCGCGGATCGTTGATTGCGCTGCCGTATGCATATATTGTGCCAGGCGGCAGATTTAGCGAGCAGTTCTATTGGGACAGCTACTTTATTATGCTTGGTCTTGCCGCGGATAATCGCTGGGATACAATTGAAGGTATGATGAAAAATTACGCGTACATGATACGCAAGTTTGGCTTTATCCCTACTGCAAATCGTACGTATTTTCTCAGTCGTTCACAACCACCATTCTTTGCGCATATGGTGAAGTTACTTGCACGCCATAAGGGGCGTCGCCGTACTTTGATCGAATACCTTCCGTATCTGTTAATAGAATATCGTTTTTGGATGAAGGGTCGAGGGTCTGTTAAGGAGGTCTCTGAACATCAGGCATTGGCGCGTGTCGTACAGATGCCTAACGGTGTCATATTAAACCGCTATTATGATAACAAGACGACACCGCGGCCTGAATCGCACAAAGAAGATGTCGAGACTGCGCATGGAAAGAATGGTCAAGAGACTGAAGCGTTGTACCTACATCTTCGCGCCGGTGCGGAATCAGGCTGGGATTTTAGCTCCCGCTGGTTTGAGGATCCGAATGACATTACAACTATCCATACAACGGATATTATTCCTGTTGATTTAAATAGCTTGCTGTATCAATTAGAAATCAGCATTGCCGAGGCGTACCGATATATGCTGCAGCCGATCTTGGCTAAAAAATATCTCCTTGCTGCCGAGCGGCGCGAGTATGCGATTCAGCACTATTGCTGGAGTGAAGAAGAGCAGTTTTTTGTCGATTACGATTTTAAGAAAAGTGCCCCAACTCAGCATTTAACCTTGGCAGCCGTGTTTCCTCTCTATGCGAAGATCGCCACGTCAAAACAAGCGGCCGCAGTTGCTGTGCGTATCGAAAAGGACTTTTTGAAAGAGGGCGGTCTGATGACGACCCTCGAAAATACCGGACAGCAGTGGGATGCACCAAACGGATGGGCGCCGTTGCAATGGGTTGCGATCGAAGGGTTGCGACACTATGGCTATCATCACCTTGCCGACAAAATTAAACACAATTGGGTAAAGACGAACGAGAAGGTTTTTAAGGAACAAGGTAAAATGATTGAAAAATACGATGTCCAAAGTCACAGTGGCGTTGGCGGCGGCGGCGAGTATCCATTGCAAGATGGGTTTGGTTGGACGAATGGTGTCCTCGCAGCTTTATTAGAAGAATCAAAAGACTAATTAAACAAACGGTACTTACGCCGTTTATTTAATGCTGACATCGTAGGTATCTAAGTCAACGCCACGGCGTTCCAGACGTTTTTTTGTTGCCAAGATAACTGCCACTGACCACGCTTGTACTTCTTGTGGCGGTTGGTCTACTTTGTTTTCGCGCTGGTTAATCTCATCCCATACAATGATTGTTTGCTGGTTGACGCTTGGTGTGTCGCTAGCGTCACCTCGAACGTATTCAGGGAACATTCTAGTAACGTTAACTACATTTAGGATGCGACGGTCTAATTCATCCGCTTCTTCGTGATACCCATGACGACGCATACCCTTGGCGATATGATGCGTATCCCATAACCAAACGCTGCCGTTATGGTATGATCCTGGACGGAAGCGGAATTCATCACTTGCCAGAGTGCGAATGCCACTAACATTCAACATCTCTGGGGACATTATGTGAGAAGCGACCGATTCTCGCATGCGAACATCCTCTGCGTTATCACCATCTAGCAGGCGAGAGTTTAAGACATGCCCCATGTTAGAGGTGCGGATCTTCATTTGACGCAACTGTCCATGTTCGTCCCGATCGGTGCCTAGAACAAAGTAGCCACCTTTATCTTCTGTCCAGAATATAGAAATGATTGTTTGCTTTAATCGTTCGGCTTGAAAGCGAAGTTCCCGTCCTTGTTCGGTCTGATCAAATACGTCTTCAAATAGTTCTGCTGCATCAATAAGCGCATCATATGTAGTCACCTGGACTTCGAGTGAGGCTATGCCTTTTTCATGATTAGCGATAGTGCCGTCAGCATGATGGTAGGCGTCCCACGAATCTTTCCAAACCTGGTTTTCTATGCCTTTTGGTATGGCGGCTTTGTATTCGAGTAAGCCCTCAGGATTGCTACTAAGGCGGCGATTGATCCAGGCAAGCGCCATTTCAATCGCATGCGTCATCGTCTGCGTGTTGCCTTGACGATCGACGTATTCCTGCGATAAGAATGCACGGTTCTCTTCTGTGCGCTTGCAATAGGCGGTCAAGGTGCGAATGAATTCTGGTGTCGCATCTACTGACCCGTAGTATGGCCAGTCCCAACCTAATCGTTCAGTCAGGTCAACGGCGATCGGGTCATTCTTGTCTCTGAATTCATGAAGAATACGGCCCAGCTCTTCTTCGCGGTTAGCGTTATCCTCGACGCCTTGCAACTCAGCTAACTTGAGAGTCGTTGCGCGGGCAAGTTCGGGAAAGCTGGAGATTAAGTCGATAGCGACGCGAAGCCCGTCGCGGCCAAAGAAAATTTCATATAAACGAAGATGGTCAGGTGTCTCGACGATTTCATTCGCAAGTGTCGTCGTTTCAAACGCTAGCGCGGCAATGCTTGGGCCATATTTGCCGATTTCATCAGGATGGCCAGCTCCTGTCAGTCGAAGAATTTGTTTGAGGCTAGATGGCCGATCATTAAACTCGCGTTTTTCGTGGGTAATAACAGGGAGGAGGAGGTGCTCACCCGGCAGAAGCTTGAAGCCCATAGGAGGCTGTAGTGGGTTACGTTCTACGTTGTCCATATCATCTAGTATACAACCACATGTTATAATAAGACTATTATGTTGATACAATTTCGGTTTATGCAATCCGTAGAAAGCGTACGATAACTATGAGTCGATTACGAGTTGCAGTCATCGCTCCGCCATGGCTCGCACTACCTATCAAAGGATATGGCGGTATCGAACTCGTCCTTGACGGCCTTATTCATGGATTAAAAAAACTTGATGTTGAAGTAGTTGTGTTTGCTAACGGCGAACACAAAACGAGGGGCATAAAAACGTACTCGTTATATGACACCGAGCAATTTAAAGAAATTCATCGGCCGGTTTACGAGACGTTGCCAATTATTGCTGCGCATCTACAATTTGCATTAAATAAAATTAAAGAAGATGGCAAATTTGATGTTATCCATGATCATAATGGATATCTTGGCCCACAGCTACTTGCATGGGCGTCGGCTGATCCTGATATTCCGCCAATCGTACACACACATCACGGACCTCCTTTTAGTACGAAAGAGATGCTATCGCAAGGTTTGCCGGATAATAACCCGTTTTGGGAGCAGCTTGCGCGGCACATGGGGCGTTGTTATATTATTGGCATATCGGATGCATTGATGCGCTCTGCTCCCAAAGCCCTCCACCCGCACATTCTTCCGTCTGTCTATAATGCTATTGATGTTAGTCATTTTCCGTTTGTAGAAAAGAAAAAAGACTATTTCATGACGCTCGCTCGTTTTTCTAGGGATAAGGGACAGCATCTGGCGGTTAAGCTAGCTGCTAAAACAAAATCACGACTGCGCATGGCCGGCACTGTAGCGGGTATTGAGTCGAGTCGCAAGTTATTGTTCGAGCTAGCCAACCCAATGAGTCATTACCGTAACATGGCTGAATTTCGTTACTATAGCGACCATATACTGTCGTATACACTGCGCTATCCCAAAATTACGTTTTCAGGTAATTTGAAGGGACAGCGAAAAACTAAGTTTATCAGCGAAGCAAGGGCACTGCTATTTCCTATTGACTGGGAAGAACCGTTTGGTATGGCAGTGATTGAAGCGCTTGCGTGTGGCACACCCGTGATCGCGATGAATCGCGGTGCGATGCCAGAAATTATTCAGCATGGCGTGAACGGATTTTTAGCCAACAGTGAACAAGAGTTTTTGGAGTACATGGGGCGTTTAGACGAGATTGATCCAGCCGCATGCCGACAATCGGTTATTGATAAATTTTCCGAAGACGTCATGGCGCAAAGCTATCTCGATCGCTATATGCAGGCGATCAAATTAAGTAAGGATGTGAGTGTGTCGCGTACGAAAAAAGCTGCCAAGAAAACTAAAAAATAATCTCATTTTTTAGTTCGTCGGGTAAAAAACCTTGCCCGTGCTTAAAACCCGCTTCCCATTTGTAATCCTTGGCGTATCCAAGATCTGTCATTAATTTTGTCGGCGCATTACGAAGATGAAGCGGCACCGAGCTGTCGGGATATTGCTTAGCTAGCGCTTGCGCACGGTGCATCGCATCAGTTGTTTGTCGCGATTTTTGTGATTTTGCGAGCGCTGTTGCGACGTGGAAAAGAATATAGCTGCTTTCTGGCATGCCAACTCGTTCGACGGCCTGAAATGCCTGCAGCGCTAATCCGAGCGCACCGTTACCAGCTAAACCAATATCCTCACTAGCGAAAATAACCATTCGTCTGGCGATAAATTTTGGATCTTCGCCAGCGTCTATCATTCGCGCAAGATAATACAATGTCGCATCGACATTACTGCCACGCATGCTTTTGATGAATGCACTGATGACGTTATAATGCATATCACCTTTTTTGTCGTACCCTGGGACGCGTTTTTGCGCCGCAACCTTGACGATTTCTGGGGTGACTTTTTCATCCATCGAAAGGGCTAGCTCAAGATTACCAAGAGCTACCCGAGCGTCTCCGCCAGCCAGTTCTGCCAAATAATCTAACGCTTTAGGGGTAACGTTTTTCGTAGCCTTCGCGTCCTTGAGTGCACGTTTTAAGATCTTGATGATTTCATCTTTCGATAGCGCTTCAAGCACTAGAACGCGACTACGTGAGAGTAAAGGGTTGATGATTTCAAAGCTAGGGTTCTCTGTCGTAGCACCAATCAGAGTAATCAGTCCCGACTCAACGTGCGGCAAAAACGCATCTTGCTGAGCCTTATTAAATCGGTGAATTTCGTCAACGAACAAAATTGTGCGCAGCTGCAAGTTCCAATTTTGCCTCGCATGTTCAACGACTTTTTCAACATCTTTCTTGCCGCTAGTAACCGCGGAAAGTTCGATAAACTCCGCTTTGACTTCGTTGGCGATAATACGAGCCAATGTCGTTTTGCCGCTTCCGGGCGGCCCCCATAGGATTAGGCTAACAGGTTCTTTCTTGCGAACGATCTGTCGTAAAATCTCCCCATCACCTAACAGATGTGTCTGGCCGATAACGTCATCTAACGTTGTGGGGCGCATTCGTTCGGCAAGGGGTATTCGTTGCATGTACTAATTATACCCTGCAGATATGGAAGTAGCGTAATATTGCAGCCCTCGTCCCTGTACCAACCTGCATTATTTTACATCTGTCTTTGTTGTCGGTATACTACACGCATATGCAACGCACGACTGTATTATTACTATTCGGCGGCGAATCATCCGAGCATGATGTTTCTCTTTCTTCGGCGCGCAATGTCTACGCGGCAATCGATGATATAAAATTCGACGTTCAACTGGGTTTCATCGACCGACAAGGCAAGTGGTGGTTGTTGGATTCTTTTGATAGTGAAGTGTCGGATGATGATGCAGTACAGCTGGTGCCAGCGTTAGGTCAGGCAAGCCTAATGATGATTCCAGAGATGACACTTATTACGCCAGACGTTATTTTGCCAATATTACATGGCAAGAATGGGGAAGACGGCAGCGTTCAGGGCTTGGCGCAGTTGCTTCATATCCCAATCGTCGGCTGCGATATGACGTCAAGCGCTATTTGCATGGACAAGTTGGCAACTAAGCAAATCCTTAACGCCCACTCCCTAGCAGCTGTTCCGTATGAAGTGCATCATATCTATGATCCAAAGCCAGATTTTAGTTATTTGAGTATGCGACTTGGTACGCCAATGTTTATCAAGCCCGCTCGATCAGGAAGTTCGGTAGGTGTAAGTAAAATATATAGTGAAGATGAGTTAGCCGCGGCAATCGATCTCGCACACCGGCATGACGACGTCGCCTTAATAGAACGGGGTATTGCCGGTCGGGAGCTAGAAGTGGCCGTTCTCGGAAACCCTCCGCATCACATGACAAGCCAAGTGGGGGAGATCAAACCTGGTAGTGACTTTTATAGCTACGAGGCTAAGTACGCGGTTACCAATGTATCACAAACGATACTGACTGCCGATCTGTCAGTTGAGACCTCTAAGTTTATACGTAGACAAGCCGCGAAAGTGTATGCAATTTTAGGCTGCAAAGGACTGGCACGAATTGACTTCTTTTTGGATGATAGTAATACTTTATATGTCAACGAAGTTAACACGCTTCCTGGTTTTACAAACACAAGTATGTACCCGAAATTATTCCACGAGCAAGGCATAAGCTATTCTGAATTAATATCCAGGCTAATATACGCGGCCATCAACTCGGTAGAAGTGTAGATTTATAATCTACAAGTACTAGCATCAGTTATGGTGGCGTTCAAAGAGTGTCCGCGTTTATGAACAGGCACGATTCCCTGATCTAGACGTTGGCGGGGTGAGTATTAGTTTACGAAGCTGAGTTGCAGGTGATACACTAATGAAAAGAGAAGGGGGAGGCGCATGGACGTATTTATCATCTTTATCTTAGTCTGTATCGCTATTTTTATTCTTAGCGGGTTAAAAATTATCAATCAATATGAGCGCGGTGTCGTGCTTACACTTGGTCGTTATACTGGGTTGCGCCAGCCTGGACTGCGCGTTGTCGTGCCTGTCATTCAGAACCTCATAAAAGTAGACATTCGTTCGACGCCGATTGACGTACCAAAGCAAGAGATTATCACGAAAGATAATGTGACGGTTGGCGTTGACGCGGTCGTTTATCTACGGGTTATCGAAGCCAGTCGTGCAGTGCTCGAAACAACCAATTACATATATGCCACCAGCCAATTTGCACAGGCTGCGCTTCGTGACGTGACCGGAAATGCTGATTTGGATGAACTGCTTAGTAAACGGGAAGAGATCAGCCAACGTATCAAAGAGATTGTTGATGCTGAAACTGACAAATGGGGGATTGATGTAGAGAACGTCAAGATTCAGAATATTGAACTGCCCCAAGATATGAAACGTGCGATGGCGAAGCAAGCCGAGGCTGAACGTGAGCGCCGTGCGGTTATTATCACCGCAGAAGGCGAAAAGTCGGCATCGGTTGCCGTTGCCGAAGCAGCTGAAATACTAAGTAAGGCGCCAGGTGGCATTACAGTTCGTACGTTGCAAACGCTTGAGAAGATTGCGGTTGAATCAAGCCAAAAAACGCTCGTTGTTTTACCGACTGAGCTCACTGGCGCCGTCGCTCGCTTGATGAAGGAGTGAAGACCTTGTGAAAAATGTTCAACTCTAGTAAAATAACTAGTGTTGCACACGTTGTAGCCAACGTGGCTCTTTAGCTCAGTTGGTAGAGCAGGGGCTTGAAGAGCCCTGTGTCCCCAGTTCGAGTCTGGGAGGAGCCACCAAAGAAAAAGTCTGACCCTCGTGTCGGACTTTTTCTTTGGTCTGGCATCCGCCAGATCCGAACCGGGGACTTGGCGCAAGGCGATAATAGTCCCCGGTTCGCGTAGCGACGGAAAATAAAAACGTGTTTACGTGTTTTTATGTCCAATCGGAAATAGGAAGCGTAGCGACCGCCTTTTGGGATGATCCACAATAACCAAAGTTATCTATACGTAAATAACTTTAGTTATTGCCCGAAAAGTTACGCCTTCGGGCGGGAGCGTGTCATTGCTGTTAATTAACCGTTGTCGTGCGTAATGATTATGTATTCATGAACGTCGACTCGATCAGGCCTTTCCTTGAATAAATACGGTATGCTGATCTTGATAAAATCACCAAGAATGTCAACGACGACCGGGTGATGTTCTCCATTCCATACAAGGGGCTCAGTTCGAATATTAATCCTGAGATCAAGCGGTATATGTAGAAAATGCGCATCACTCTGGGTAATTATGCTAACTCGCTCGTCACTACGCATATCTGCATGCGCGGCACTCGTGATAGATCGCGGCATTTTCCATGTATTCACTTCGATGACCTGTACATGTGCGCCTGGTGGCAGTAGTGTATTGAGTCGGTCAATCAGTCCAGTTAGGTCCTGGTTGCTATTCCCAAGTACCCAAGGGCCATTTTGCTTTGCGGCTTTTTTCATCCTAGCTCCTAACAATGGGACAGGCAAAGACAAAGATTATTATTGTATAGAAAAAATGAAATGTCAATATAGGCGGTTTGTCTATTATAATTAAGCGTCACCTCTTGCATTATTCTGCTCTGTTCTCTATAATCTTTGAGAGTATGCGGGTGTAGCTCAGTTGATAGAGCGCTTCCTTGCCAAGGAAGAGGTCGAGAGTTTGAGTCTCTTCACCCGCACCATAGAAAGAACCGGTCCTAGCGATCGGTTTTTTCTATGGTATTGTAATGTTCTAACTCTCGGCCTCTTCAAAAATAATAAAAGTCGAGAGCAAGGCTCTCTTCCGCACCCGACAGGGTCGGGGAGTCTTTGAGTCTCTTCACCCGCACCAAGATATTATCACAATATGACCCCTATAAAACGTCGAGTAAATCGGCGTTTTATAATTCAACCCTAAGCGGCCTCAAACAATAGTGTTTAATATAGTTTGTGCGGTTGTCGCATGTAAGCTACTCGCATATAATACTGTTAGCATGACAAGGGCAAAACAAAAAACACCGTACCTTCCATTATTTTGTGTTGTAACCATATTTTGTGTCGGGACATTGCTAGACATTGCCTTAATGAGATACTTTGGATGGGCAATTGGTGGCTTAGGGTCTGTTGCTGCCGCAGCGATGGCGGTCTTTTGCATGTACAGATACATACAGAAGCGCATATCTTTTGTGTCATTGATACACCTCTTGCGCCTAGTGAAGCCACGACTGCCAACTGTGTGGGATAAGGTCTTTGTCATTTTAGTACTAGTAACGGCCATCGTCGTTCCGCTCGTTGTGTCATCGGGTATTCGAAATGATATTACTGCTGGTATTTTTCTGTATGCTATATCTGCTGCAATTATTCCACCTGCATTAGAGGAGCTGATTAACCGAGGATTTATTCAGTCATCGCTAGAACGTCTCCGTTACGCACAGTGGCTAGTCGTTATAGTATCATCACTAATTTTTTCTATATCGCACTATCCTGTAAACCCAGAAGCTGTGCCGGTCACACTCGTCGCTGGTATTTTATTCGGAATCATGACAATACGAACGAAAAGTGTGATGTTGCCTTTTCTAATTCACGGCGTATGGAACTTCATAGTGACCCTAGCTCCTTAATATATTTGCGGATAGGTTAAGCTGTGTTGCAAGTTCACTAAGCTTGTGAACATCACAATTGTCATAATTGACGGTTAGAAATACGTCTGCTATCCGGCACCAAAGAAAGAACCGGTCCTAGAGATCGGTTTTTTCTATAGTATTGTAAGGTTCTAACTCTCGGCCTCTTCATTATGAATATTAACCGAGAGTTGCGCCCAACATACAGACTGCGGATGTTCTTGCAGCTCACTACTCACACCAGTGTCGATTCGCTACAATGATATACTTATAGAAGAATAGTACTAATTTAGAAAGGGTGTTTAATATGTCTAAATACGTTGATGGTTCTGTACTAGTTGTACCAAAAGGAAAAGCAGAAGAGTATAAAAAATTGTCGGAATAAGGGCTAACTTCGTGGATGAAACACGGAGCGCTAGAATACTTTGAATGCAAGAGTGATGATCTGAAACAGCAAGAAATGGGAGAAGACAAATCCCGGTCTTTTAGTGAGATGGCTGGCGCAGAGAGCGATGAAGATGTCTGGTTTTCATTCATTGTTTTTGAATCCAAGGAGCATCGCGATGAGGTAAACAAGAAGGTGATGGATGAAATGGATGAAGTATACCAGGAACAAAGTGACTTTAAGATGCCATTCGACATGAACAAAATGGCATACGGTGGATTCGATGTTACGGTTGAAGGGCG
>JAQGHC010000035.1 GCA_028289015.1 Candidatus Saccharimonadota bacterium
AAACGGTAAAGAATTTATGACTATGGATGGTGGTGATCATTTCAAATTCGAAGATGGTGTGTCGCTATTTGTCGGCTGCAAAGACCAAGCCGAAGTTGATTATTATTGGGGCGCGTTAACTGTAGAAGACGGTGCGTCAGGCCAATGTGGGTGGTGTAAAGATAAATTTGGCCTGAGCTGGCAAGTCGTTCCAATGAGCATGGAAGACCTTATGAGACGCCCATATGTATTTGCCAAGATGTTGGATATGAAGAAAATCGTTATTGCAGATTTTTAACTATAAATAAATTGAACGCATAATTTTAAGTAATAAAATATACACGATTAAACACTCTTATGCTAATGTTGGAATATAGCTGAGGTATAAGGAAAAGTATGGATCCTGACAACAGTCAAAATGTTCCACAACCCAATATTCGGCCGCTGCCGCCTAGTCAGTTTTCGCAACCGCTAGTTACTAATTATGAAGAGACGCTATTTCAAGCGCCCGAACAGCCGCCTCAAACGATAAATTATTTCCCAGTGGAAACAGAACAAACGGGCGCAGCCGCAGTGGGTCTTTGTATCACAGCCGACATCTAAAAGGAACCATTTGGTGTTGTGGGTTGCTTTAGTGGTGGATGTTGTTTTGATCGGCGCCACCATGTGGTTTTTAATAGCCAGTCTTTAAAATCAATAAAGCGAATAATTAGTTTAAAAATAGATGCTATACAAAATATAGCATCTATTTTTTTAAGGGTGTATACTAGGTAGATATGAAAACAAAATTACTTATCTTTGGTATTACTGGCGATCTGTCTATTCGAAAACTTTTACCGGCGTTAAAAGAAATTATCGGCACTGGCGATTTTGACGACTTGTCGATTATCGGTGTGTCACGCAGCCAAGTAAACGTCGAAGATTTATTACAATCATCACTTGGTGAAACTAGTCTGTTGAACAAGGTGTCAATCTTTTCAATGGATCTTACGGTTGCTGACGATTATGCGCGACTAAAGGATTTTGTTGCACTCGATGATAGCGAGCAACTACTCGTTTATTTGTCGGTTCCCCCTCAGGCGGCCACGGATATCGTTGATTTTATGGGTCAGGCAAAAATCAATACATCTAATGTTAAGATTTTATTTGAAAAACCATTTGGTATTGATCTGCAGTCGGCCGAAGATATTATCGCACGCACTGCTCGTTACTATACCGAAGAGCAACTGTATCGCATCGATCATTTTCTCGCCAAAGAAATGGCACAAAATATCGTCGCATTTCGTGGCGGTAACGCACTGTTTGGTCATATTTGGGATAACAATTCAATTGAAAAAATTGAAGTCGTTGCCAGCGAAAAAATTGGTATTGAAGGCCGCGCGCATTTCTATGAACAAACAGGTGCGTTACGTGATCTTGTCCAGGGGCATCTAATGCAACTGCTTGCATTAACATTGATGGATATCCCAGCTGACTTCAACTGGGATACGCTGCCGCAAATGCGCTTAGCAGCACTGAAATCAATTCAGCCAGCAGATCCAGCAATTGCAATTCGCGCCCAGTATGAAGGCTACCTAGATGAAGTCGGTAGCACAAACAGTCGGACTGAAACATTCGTTTCGTTGCAACTAGGATCGACCGCACCGCAGTGGCAAAATGTGCCTATGTATTTAATCACCGGAAAAGCGCTACGGGAAAAGACAACTGAAGTGCGTATTCATTTCCGAAAATTCCATGAAGCGCAAAGTAACTGTTTGATACTGCGGATTCAGCCAAACGAAGGCGTTGAAATCGATCTGTTTACCAAGACGCCTGGCTATGACCGTCAGTTTGAAATGCAGAAATTGCAGTTTTCGTATCCAGAACATACGCGGCTGCCTGATGCATACGAGCAGGTAATCGTCGATGCAATTCATTCACGAAAAAGTTTATTCACCAGTAGTAATGAAGTGCTGCGTAGTTGGCAAATCTTACAGCCCGTCCAAACCGCATGGAACATAGGTCAAGCTTCTCTTGGAACCTATCCCCAGGGCAGCGCCATAAGCGATATAATAGCGTAGAAAAGACAACAAGATACGCTATATGTAGTGTTTTCGACGCTTGTCATGCTACAATATAATCCCATGGAGGTGACAAGCTAATATGGGTAAAACACAAAAATATATCTTTGTAACTGGGGGTGTGCTTTCGGGGGTAGGTAAGGGAATCACGGCGGCAAGTATCGGCGCTGTCCTACAAGCAAAAGGTGCAAAAGTCTCAATTCAAAAGTGCGATCCGTATCTGAATGTTGATGCGGGTCTTTTAAATCCCGCAGAACACGGCGAATGCTTTGTCACGAAAGATGGCGCTGAAACTGATTTGGACCTAGGTCATTATGAACGCTTTTTAGATATCGAATTAACCCAAAAATCCGCGACACTGTCAGGCCGTTTATTATCAGAACTTATTATGGACGAACGGGCGGGAAAATTTGGTGGCAAGACTGTACAATTAGTGCCGCATCTGACAATGTCGATTCAAAAGGCAATCGAAGAAGCGGGCGAAGGTAGTGATATCCACATCGTCGAAATCGGCGGCACGGTCGGGGATTATGAAGGGCTGAGTTTTGTTGAAGCAATCCGTGAATTAGGTCAAAAGGTCGGTCGTGCGAATTGTCTATTTGTTCATGTCGTGTACGTCCCCTTTATTGGCACAAGCAAAGAGTTTAAGTCCAAACCTGCCCAGAACGCATTGAACGATTTGCGTGGATTCGGTATTGTGCCGGATAGCGTCATCGTGCGGACCGATTCACCGGCACCGACTAGCATTGCAAGCAAGATCAGTTTGTTTGGCGGCGTACCGCTAGAGGCGGTCTTGCTGCAACCAAATGTCGACACAGTTTTCCGTATTCCACAAGCTATCGCAAAAAGCGGACTGCATACATTATTGACGCGGTTTTCCGGTTTAACAGTCGAACCCGATTTAACCAAGTGGAAAAAAATTATTGCCGCTCAAAACAAAACACCCGATCAGGTTATCAAAGTCGGACTTGTTGCAAAGTACATGGACAATGAAGACACCTATTTATCCGTATTAGAGGCCCTCAAGGCTGCCGCGTGGCAACAAAAAGTTGGTGTGGATATCGTGTGGATTAATGCTGAAACCGTAACGAAAAATGATTTTAAAAACGTGGATGCCATCTTGGTTCCTGGTGGTTTTGGCAAGCGTGGCGTCGAAGGCAAGATTACTGCCGCCCGTTACGCGCTGGATAGTAATGTGCCATACCTCGGTATATGTTTAGGGTTGCAGGTTGCGGTTATTGCAAGCGCGCGTAAGGCGGGCTTAAAGGATGCAAACAGTACTGAATTCGACCCAAAGACAGCGCATGATGTCGTCTATATTATGGACGGGCAACAAGGTAAAGAGTCAACCGGTGGAACGCTTCGCTTAGGTGATTACCCGGCGACTTTGTTACCCAAGTCTGTTACAGCTAAAGTATATAAAGCAACAGATGTCATCGAGCGGCACCGTCACCGCTATGAAGTGAACCAGGCCTTTAGCAAAGCGATCGCAAAGGGTGGTTTGATGATTTCTGGCACCTCACCGGATGGCAAGCTTGTCGAGTTTGTTGAAGCGCCATTGAACGACTATTTTGTCGCCACCCAAGCGCACCCAGAGTTTAAAAGCCGTCCATCCCGTGCTCATCCATTATTTGTCGGGTTAATAAAAGCAGCGCGACTGAACACTAGGTCATAAAGTCCCAGTGCTCAGCCGTACGTGTAAACAGCTTTTTTGCGCATCCGCGATCAATCGCACGAGTGCCCAGCGTTACGGTATTCCAACTAAAAGCTCTCAGTGCCCCTATGTTGGAGCTGACGAAATAATGAACCTTACTATTCAGTTCGCTTAAAATAGGAGTACTGGCAATGATTGCATCATCAGTGGGGTTGTAGCAGAGCATAAAGGTTTTTAAGTGAATCCCATGTGTTTGTTTACATATCCGTGTCTTTTAACAGCTGCGTCTATTCGGCGCTACTTGCAGGGTATCACCCGTGGTTAATTTAACGGGCCCCGATCGCACTATAGGCGACTATCGTAATTGCTGCGAGAATGCCAACAACGACAATGACAGTTTAAAGTTTGGCAATTGTGAAGCCACTTTTACTTTTATTTATATGCTTATTCTAATTGAATGAATGTGATCAGCAACTTCTAGTCAATTGACAAAAGCTAACTAAAATGCTAATGTAGGAGTATAAACAATAAACGAAAACAAACATCATGGCAGAAGAAAAAATAGATAATTCAACACCTACTAACGACGACCTGAATGTGCTTCGCGTTCTGTTACATAGCATCAAGGGGATCAGTCCAGTATCAACGGCGGCAAGTTATATGTTAGTTGGCGATGAAGTAGACCCGGCAACAGAGAATTAAGGGGTTTTGCGCTCACTTTGGTATAATCATACTAATGGATGCAAAAATCTCTCAACTGATCAAAGAACTTTTTGATGTGGACACTCACGTTGTTTTGTCACGCCCCGATCCCCAGTTTGGTGATTACGCGACGAATGTTGCGATGCAGCTAGCGAAGCCACTTGGTAAAAACCCGCGCGAAATCGCCGAGCAAATTGCAGCGAAATTGCGTGAAAACGAAGACTTTGCAGAAGTGTCTATTGCTGGGCCAGGGTTTATCAATATCCGTCTCGATGATGCGGCCTTACTTGCTTTAACTCGCAGGAATCCGCAGTCAGTCTATGCTGGTCAAAAGGTCGTGTTTGAATACAGCTGTCCGAACGCTTTTAAAGAATTACACACCGGCCATCTTTACCAGACGGTTTTTGGCGATATTGCTTCTCGGCTGATGCTGGTTGGTGGCGCGAATTTACAGCGTACGAGTTTTGGCGGTGATGTTGGACTGCACGTAGCTAAGTGCCTTTGGGGCATGGTTGCAGAGCTTGGTGGTGAGCACCCAGAAAAGCTTGATACTGTTGACGCTGACCCCTTTGTGCGCTCGCGCTGGATCAGCGGCTGTTACGTACGTGGTGCTAAAGCTTACGAAGATGATAGTGAGGCGAAAGCGAAAATCGACGAACTTAACAAAACAATTTACGGCTTCCATAGTGCGGACGAGCATGTGTTGCCACTTGCGCAAATTTATTGGACGACACGTCAATGGAGTTTCGATTATTTCGATGCATTTTATACAGTGATTGATGTTGAGGCAATGCGTTATTATCCCGAAAGTCAGACGGCTGCAGTCGGGATTAAAGTCGTCGAGGAGCAGCTTGCGAAGGGCGTGTTGAAAAAATCTGACGGAGCTGTCGTTTTCGAAGGCGACGAGTCAAAGCATCTGCATACCCGCGTCTTTGTGACTTCAAAAGGTCTACCAACCTACGAGACCAAAGATATTGGCGTAATCTGGATGGAAAAGCAGGAATATGACTTTGACCACCGTTACTTGTTGACGGGCAATGACCAGAAAGAATATATGCGCGTTGTGTATGCGGCTGCCGAAGCGTTTCGTCCGGAACTCGCGGGAACGATGACACACTTGACGAATGGCACGGTGAAATTTGCTGACGGCAAAAAAATGAGTTCACGTCTGGGTAATGTCACACGCGCTCTGGACGTATTGGATATTGTTCGCGAAAAGGTGAGTGAGCTTGTCGAGGATAAAGAGCTCGTTAATATGGTAACGCTTGGTGCGATCAAGTATGCATTTGCACGTTATCGATTGGGCGGTGACATATCTTTTGATATCGAAGAAACTGTGAGCCTTCAGGGTAATTCCGGTCCGTATTTGCAGTACGCTCACGCCCGCGCCCGTCGGATACTTGAAAAAACAGGCTCGGCTACAGTACCTGTCGTTGTCCGTGATGAGGATCGTGCACTAGTCCGCAAGTTGGGCGAGTATACGGAAGTCCTCGAGCTTGCGATTCGTACGCTCGAGCCGCATCATATTTGTAACTACCTCTTCGAACTGGCGCAGGAATTTAACCGCTATTACGAGAAGAATCAAGTTGCCGGCAATGAACACGAGACGCATCGCGCTGGCATTGTTGCGCTTTATGCTAGTACGCTCGCTGCTGGCCTTGCGATTCTCGGTATTGAAGCGCCCGAGAAAATGTAATGCACCGAACGCCTGATGATTTTGGGTCGCTACGACGACACGTATGGGCATTGCCGTTTACGCTTATTATGGTGGGCGGCATTGCTACATCGTTTAGCACGGGACGCTACGATCACATGGCAATAGCGATATTTTTAACAATATCGAGCGCGCTACCACTTATCATCGAACGCTTATGGCGAGTCCGCTTACCGACGTTCATTCAGGTCGGTTATGTTGCCTTTTTATTTCTTTCGATGTTTAGCGGGGAAGTATTAAGTATGTACAGTATATTTTATCCCTGGGATGATATTATGCATTTTATTTCAGGTCTATTCGTGGGTATGGCCGCAGTACTTTGGCTGACAAGTGTCGTTGACCGCACAAAACTATCAGTTAGCTCGTGGCTGACTGCGCTATGTGTGTTTTGTCTAGGCGCGACGATAGCCGTCGTGTGGGAAGTGGTTGAGTTTAGTAGCGACCGATTGTTCGGGACATTTACACAGCGGAATGATCTATTTGATACTATGACGGATTTGATGCTGGGGACGGTCAGCGCGCTTCTTGTCGCCGTTTTGCTGGATAGGGCGCTTCAACAAAAATTTAGCTTGGGAATGAATAGAGTCATTGCGTATTATCGTCACCTAAACCGCGCGTAGGTTAACTGTATTGCGTGGGTGGTATAATCTTTATTAACGGAACCGAAGGAGTGTCTATGACTGTAAAAAAAGATAACAAGCCAACAGCACCAGTAACCGAAGAGCCATCGCATATTAAAAAGGTTGCCGCTAAGGCGGTGGCTGTGACGCGACACGGCAGCGGCTTTATGACATTTGTGCGAGAGCAAGGCGTTGTCGGCTTAGCGGTCGGCTTAGCAATTGGTACTGCTGCTGGCGCGTCTGTAAAGCAGATAGTTGAAGGATTGATCAACCCAATTGTCGGCTTCCTGATTGGCGGTGTCGACCTTACGAAGGTGAGTTGGGTGGTAGTGGAGGCTAATTCTCAGGGAAAGGGTGGCCTTGAGCTTGACTGGGGTGCGGTACTATCATCACTGATCACGCTCCTTGCGACGGCGCTTGTCATTTATTGGTTGATTCATGTCGCCAAACTTGATCGTTTAGATAAAAAGAAACAATAATCGTACGGCAATAAAGAGCAGTAAGTCGGCTACTCTTTTTTAATGCGAGTATAATAGAGTATATGAAAGTAGATAAGACTGAGAGTGAATGGGAAGAGGAACTGACGCCCGAGCAGTATCATGTACTGCGCGAAAAAGGTACGGAACTGCCATTTACGGGTCAATATGACAGTACGTTCGATCCAGGTTCATATAGCTGCGCAGCGTGCGGAACGAAATTATTTGATAGTGAAACAAAATTTGACGCGCATTGCGGCTGGCCGAGTTTTTATGATGCGCTGCCTGGAACAGTTGAATTGCACGAAGATGATAGTTTAGGCGCCATACGTACCGAAGTGACGTGCGTGACTTGTGGTGGCCATCTAGGGCATGTTTTTGAAGGTGAGGGATTAGGAACACCAACCGACCAACGCTACTGTATTAATTCGCTGAGTCTAAAGTTTAAGCCTGATAGCATTTAGTAATCGCCAGAGACGAAAAGGGTTAATGTTGATATACTATGTCTATGGATAAAAAACTTGCTAATGCCCGTACCGACAAAATTCTTTGGGTTGATTTGGAAATGACCGGCCTTGACCCGGTTAAAGATCGAATTTTAGAAGTGGCCGCTATTGTGACTGACTGGAATTTTAATGAACTTGCCGCCTATGAAGGTATCGTGAAGGTTGGACCACGTTTAGTCGAGCGTCGCATGAAAGTAGGTAAAGTTTTTTGGGATGCCAACCCAGAAGCCCGTGATGGACTTGTGAAGCAGAACCTAGAAAAAGGACGATCAGGGCGCACGATTGAAGCTGAACTGCTAGCATTTATCGATGAGCATTTTCCGGCTGGTTTACCAGTGTTGCTAGCTGGTAATTCTATCCATCAGGATCGTCGTTTTATTGTCAATGAATGGCATCGGCTTGATGCTCGCCTGCATTATCGCATGCTTGACGTTACCGCATGGAAAGTAGTATTTGAGGGCAAGTTTAAAAAGCGTTTCGCAAAACCCGAGGAACACCGCGCTCTGGGTGATATCCGCGGCAGTATTATGGAATTACAATATTATTTAGCAAAGGTAAAAGCATGACCCGAGAAGAATTAGATAAACATTTACTTAGTTACCCGAACACGTGGTTGGACTTTCCTTTCGGTGAAGACACCTCAGTATACAAAGTCGGGGATAGACAATCCGGCGACAGCAAGTTTTTTGCTATCGTCCAGGATAACGCAAAACCACTACGTATCAGTGTGAAATGTGACCCGCAGTTGGCGGAACTGTTGCGTGAAAAATACGAAACAGTCGTGCCGGGGTACCATTTAAATAAAAAGAACTGGAACACAATCATTTGTACTGGTCAAGTGCCGGACGATGAATTGCAGGATTTTATTCGCCTTAGCTATAATTTGGTTAGCGGCAAGGCTTAACGGGCGGTTTTATTAAACTCGTCAAGCTGCTGCTTGATCGGTTGCAAGTTGCTGCTGGTTGTCGTTAAAAAATCTTTCATCGATTTGCTTTTCGTAGTACTGGAAATTTCTTCCATTAATAGGGCGACGGTTGCCAGCTTGAAGCTCATTTCTCGCGCGTAGGTGTCGTCAAACATAGCGTTTAGGCGGGCGTCTTCAAGGTTGGCTGTAATCGAATCGGCTTGCTCTTTGGCGACAATTGCTTTATCAAGTTTTTTCATTTCAATGCCATTAGCTGCAAGCGGCGCGGTTATATCACGGTTCGCATTCGTTAAAAAGATAATTAAGCTCCTGTTGACACCTCGAAGCGAGCTACTTTTGATCTTTGGCTGTGATGCTTCGGCTACTGTCTTCATCGCTTGCATACGGGCAGTTAGCACGACGGCAGATTTTTTTGGCCCGTCTGTACTACTGGTGACAAAAGCCATAAAGCCAATCACGAGGGCGAGGACTAGGCCGATGCCTAGGACTATGACAACTAGCGCGCGTCTATTAATGCCAGGCTTTTGTGGCTGCGGAGCGATTTGATTGAGATAATCAATTGGCGCTGGAGGTGGATTAGTGTCGGGATACATATGTAGGTCTATTTAACCACAATCGGTATCTGTCGGCAAGAATACAGTCCGTATACGCCTTGTTGCGTGGTCTAGTGACCTGGCGTACATTCACAGAGGTAAAGATGATATAATACAGATATGCAAGACGCCAAAGAAGAAGTTCGCGCTCGACTCAATATTGAAGATGTTGTGGGTGAATATGTGCAGCTAAAACGAGCAGGGCGCAACTTTAAGGGATTGAGTCCGTTTAGCGGTGAAAAAACACCGAGCTTTATTGTCAGTCCCGACAAACATATTTGGCACGACTTTTCCTCTAATAAAGGCGGTGACATCTTTTCATTCGTCATGGAAATCGAGGGTATGGATTTTCGACAAGCGCTGGAACATTTGGCGCAAAAAGCGGGCGTTGATCTAAGTGTATACGAGTCAAAAGGCAGTCAAGATTTGGCGCGCCGCAAAAAGCGATTGCAGCAGGCGAATGAATGGGCAACGCAATATTTTCAACATAGTTTATTGAAAAACGAGCATGCCATCGACTACGTGTTTAAACAACGTGGTCTATCCAAAAAAATCATTCAAGATTTTAAAATTGGCTATGCGCCAACCAGCGGTACGGCACTCGTACAGTTTTTAAAGAAAAAAGGCTTCACTGAATACGAACTTACGGATGCTGGTTTAACGAACCGTTTTGGCGGTGATTTGTTCCGCGGCCGTATGACGGTTCCATTGATGGACGGAGCGGGCCAGGTAATTGGGTTTACTGCCAGGATTATTGGCGGTGACGATCCAGACGCGCCGAAGTATCTGAATACGCCACAAACTTTGTTGTATGATAAAAGCCGTCATGTATTTGGCTTGTCGCTGGCAAAAGAGGCGATTCGAACAAAAGATTATGCGGTTATTGTCGAGGGGAACTTGGACGTTGTCAGCAGTCATCAGGCGGGTGTCGCTGAAGTTGTCGCGACAGCAGGAACGGCAATGACGGAGTTTCACTTAAAGGCCTTGAAGCGTTTGACGGGTCATGTGAGACTTGCATTTGACGCAGATAAAGCAGGAATTGCCGCAACCGAACGAGCTATTCCAATCGCCAGCAGTGTCGGTATCGAATTGACGATCGTTTCGCTGCCTGAAGGTGCCAAAGATCCCGATGAATTGATTCAGCAGAACGTCGCCTTATGGCAGAAAGCGATCGATAGTAGCGAGCCGGCTGTCGACTGGATTTTAACACATTATAGTCAGCGTGAAGACATTGCGACGGCGAGCGGAAAACGACGGTTTACGACGGCGGCATTAGATGTCATCCGGCATTTGCAGGACCCAATCGAGCAAGAGCATTACGAGAAGAAGATTGCATCTATGATCGGTTCATCCATGGAAGCGGTCAAGGCAAAGCTTGCAACCGTTACTGTTGAGACGCCAGAGCCGCCGCGCCGTTCGGTCACTTCTTCTCATACCAAGGTAAAGAAAGACAATACGGCCTTTCAGGACGACCTATTGTCGGTGTCGTTGATTGACGCGCCTAGCCAAGAGCTTTTCGCAACTGTAGATAGCGCGGCATTTGCTACGGAAGAGCGGCAGGCGGTAGTAAAATACCTTGCAGCCAATGCCGGAGCCGTCATCAAGTTAACCCCTAAGGACTTGCAAAATTACGACACGTATGTGAAAATACTATTATTAAAGGCCGAGACTCGTTACGCTGAATGGAGCGACCAAGATCGTTACTTTGAATCAGCTCGATTGCTCCGCCAAGTAGTAAATGAACACAAGAAACAAAAACAGGGTCAATTAACTAATCAGCTGCGTGACGCTGAAGCTACTGGCGATGACGCCAAGGCGACAGAACTGCGCATGCAGCTGAACACACTCATAAAGGAGATAACACGTGGCCAAAGATGATGTAACTTTACCAGCAGAAGATAATATAGTAATTGATGCTAGCGGTGGTCCGCTGAGCGATATTGATGGACCGGCACTCGACGAATTAGTCGACGAAGAAGAGGATAGCGAAGAGACGATTAACCAGGGGCAGTATTTTGATGATGTATCTGACGACAGTGTCCGTTTATACCTTCGCGAAATCGGTAAAATTCCGCTGTTAAATGCCGAAGAAGAGCTAGCTTTAGCGCAGCGCGTGGTTGCTGGCGAGAAAAAAGCCAAAGACAAGATGGCGGAAGCTAATATGCGTCTGGTCGTATCAATTGCGAAACGCTACAGTGGCCGTGGTCTTGATTTCTTAGATCTTATCCAAGAAGGTAACACGGGTCTATTGCGTGCCGTTGAAAAATTTGACCCGGACAAGGGATTTAAGTTTAGTACTTATGCCACGTGGTGGATCCGCCAGGCAATTACCCGCGCGATTGCCGACCAAGCGCGCACAATTCGTATTCCTGTGCACATGGTTGAAACGATCAACAAACTGCTCCGTACGCAGCGTCGTATGACCCAAGAATTAAATCGTGAGCCAACCATCGAAGAGCTTGGCAAAGAGCTTGAAATGGAACCGGAAAAAGTCGAATACGTTATTAAGATCAAGCAGGATATCACTAGCCTTGATGCCGGCGTTGGTCGCGATGGCGAAGACGAAGATTCAGTGCTTGGTGATTTTATCGAAGATGAAGACGGTGCGACGCCTGAGGAGTCTGCTGCAAACCAGCTATTAAAAGAGCAGGTGCAAGCTGTTCTTTCGACACTTTCAGACCGTGAGCAAAAAATTGTGAAAATGCGATTTGGTCTTGAAAATGGTAAAAGCCATACGCTAGAAGAAGTCGGCCAAGAATTTGCCGTGACGCGCGAGCGTATCCGCCAGATCGAAGCCAAGGCACTTGCTAAACTTCGTAAGCACAAAGATGCCAAGAAATTGCACGAATACCTCGGCTAGAGGTTGCCGCACTTAATTAAAAACACCTCTATAACGGAGGTGTTTTTAATTATAAAATTTTATGTGTGCAAGTTCAGTGTCGATTTGTTCGTGAAAGTGATCAATATTGCTATTGTTGATAATGTAATGGTCAGCAATGGCGATAGGGCCGCCTTTTTCAAGGTTTTCGATTTCAGCCCAGTCGCGTTCATTTGCTTCGGTATCGGTCAATGGGCGAATAGGGCGCTGCGTTAAGCGATGATGACGCAGGTGTTTGGGCGTGACGACAGCAACCACGGTGAGTTCGCCAGGAAACTCGCGTTTCATAATTTTATATTCCGTCCAGGTGTAGATACCGTCGGCAATAATGCGATGTTGGCCGGCGGCTATAAGGTTGCGAATCTGCTTGACGATGCGGTTAGCTATAAAATCTCTACCTTCACGCTCACGGAGTTGCTCACGGAACGGTTGCTCGTTTGCTTGTGTGTGCTCAAGGTTAGCTTTAGTCATTGCATCAAGAACGACGCCACCAAAATAGACTTTTGGATAGCCCTTATCTGTTAAATATTCAACCGCAGAGCTTTTGCCGCTGCCAGTTAATCCGACAAAGGCAACTATTTTTACGTTTTCATGATGTGTCATTGTCTACTAGTATACCAGAGATACTTCATTGCTTATGCTTGCATAGCGTGTGGACAGTGGAGTATCATGACGCGTACTGTGATACGTGAGGTAGGAATATGGAAAAAGCGGACAATTATATTAACGAGTATGAATACAAAGATGCGGTCATAAAGGCGAGGATAAGCACGCTAGAGATAGCTAGCGCTGAAATTGCTGCGCATAACCGGATGGCGGATAATTCGGATGATCCATGGCAGGCGCAAGCTTTGTGTGCGCGCGTAGATTACGAGCTATTTTTTCCCGAAAAGGGCGGATCAGCCCGAGATGCTAAAAAAGTATGTGCAAGATGTCCGGTTCGAGAGCAGTGCCTAGATGCCGCACTAAGTAACGGGGAGAGCTATGGTATATGGGGTGGGTATACGGAGCGTGAGCGTCGAAAACTTCAAAAATGACCATCGAGAATACTTTATGCTACAATAACCGTAAGTATAATAACTCAGATGGGACTAAATGAAAAAAACAGTAGGATACACGATTGTTGAGATGATGATTGTCGTCGTCGTGATTGGTATTTTAGCAGCAATTACGACTGTTTCTTATCGCTATGTACAGGACAGAGCTAAAGCCGCCGCTTTAGCAGATGGCGCAAAAGCTGTCGAGGATGCTTTTCGTATGTTTACAACAAAAAATGGGCATGCAACTTGGCCGATTGATGACCCATTAACAGGCACTAATAATTCTACGATTAATGAAATTATTGCGGCCACAAATCTTAAAAACTACCTGAAGTCTGCGCCTGTCATTTCGAGTATGCCAACAACGACATGGACGTATGACAATGACGGTGATGCTCGGCTCCCAACGGCGTGTGATACGAGCTGGTCAGGTGTGAACTTAGTTATGTCTAATGTTCCCGACTCTGTCGCAAAAGAGCTAGATCGTTCAATTGATGATGGAAATACATCGTGTGGACGAGTGCGTAAGGCTAATGCAAATGTCGTTATGTATCAGCTTAGCTTCGATATGAACTTCTAGTAGTACGTTAATTTAGCCATTTGCTAGCGTATACTAGTAATATGACAAAACGCCTGGCAGTTATTGATGGAAAAAGCGTATTTTATCGCGGCTATTATGCAATGCCTGGACTGAGCCTATCTGACGGCACGCCAACTGGTGGGGTCTTTGGGTTTGCCAGCCTTGCAATCGAGCTAATTAAGAAACTTGAACCCGATTACGTCGCTGTCGCGTGGGATAAAAAAGGGACGAACATTCGCAAACGCCGCGAAATTTACCCAGAATATAAAGCTGGCCGCAAAAAAGCGCCTGATGACTTTTATGCGCAGCTGCCATTATTATTTGAATTACTAGAAGCATTTGGGTGGCCATTGTATGAATTGGACGATTACGAAGCCGATGACATTTTAGGGGCGTTTGCCAAGCAGGCGACCGAAAAGGGTATTGAAACCTGTCTGCTTACCAGTGATTTAGATGCGTTGCAACTCATTAGTCCAACAACGAAAGTATTCGCGTTAAAAAATGGCCTCAGTAATCTTGAAGAATTTGACGTTGCGCATTTTGAAAATAAATACGGTATCAACGTCGAACAGTTTTTAGACCTGAAGTCACTGAAGGGTGATTCATCGGATAACTTACCAGGCGTTCCCGGTGTCGGTGAAAAAACCGCCGTGCAACTACTGCAAGAATATAAGACGCTTGATAATATTTACGAACATATCGATGACATCAAGCCGACTACCGCTAAGAAATTAGCCGCCGGTAAAGAGTTGGCATATATCAGCAAAGAGGTCGGGCGCATTTGGACTGATGCCCCCGTTCAGCTGGACTGGGACGTTGCCGACATTAATGATATTAACCTCCCCGGTGTCGCCGATATCTTGCGTAAATTTGAGTTTAGCTCGTTAGTGCGACGCCTTCCTAAGCATATGCAGTCAGTTCCTAGTGTGGCCAGTAATCAAGCAGGGCTATTTGAGGTCGCAGCTGAGTCAACGCTCAAGTCCTTACGATTAGAGCCATGGCCCGAGACTCTTTCGCTCGATGGGCCTGTGGCGATCCATTTTGACACCGAATCAAATGAGCTTTGGCTTTCACCAAATCGAAATATCGTCCATACCTCACCGATAGCTGACATCGACGAGAGTGTGTGGCGCGTCTTAGAGCTTGCGACAGTCATTAGTTACGACAGTAAGCTACTCTATCACCAATTGGCTAACAATGGCGTCCAGGTGCGCTTTAGCGAGCTTCATGATATCCATCAAGCAGCTTTCCTGATTGATTCGTTGCAACGCGACCGTAGTCTCGCAGCACTCGCGGGTGAGGTGGTAACGGGCGCAGAGATGACAAATGCGGCATTTTGGATGATTTATGACCAGCAAAAACAAGCGTTTGAAGCAAACGAAAAGCTTGCGAAAGTAGCGTACGAACTTGATTTTCCGTTGACGTACCACCTATTTGACATGGAGCGACAAGGCATTAAAATTGACCGCGCGATGCTCGCCAACATGAGTGAAGAGCTTGGAAAAGAGCATGCCACGCTTGAACAAGAAATGTATACGCAGGTTGGCTATGAATTTAATATTGGCAGCCCCTCGCAGCTTTCTGAAGTGTTATTTACAAAACTACAGTTACCGACGACAGGCATTAAGAAGGGTAAAACGGGCTATAGTACCGGTCAAAAAGAGTTGGACAAATTACGCGGCCAACACCCGATTATCGAACTGATCGAACGGACGCGCGAGCTGGCTAAACTGAAAAATACGTACATCGACGCACTACCAAAGCTGGCTGATGAACACGACCGCATTCATACAACGTTCAATCAGGATGTCGCCAGTACGGGCCGATTAAGCAGTACCAATCCGAACCTTCAAAATATTCCTGTCCGCACCGAGCTGGGGCGGAAGATTCGAACCGCCTTTATCCCCGAAGGCGACAAAGTTTTCGTGAGTGCGGACTACAGCCAGTTTGAACTGCGGCTTGCTGCAATTTTGGCCAACGATACGGAACTCATCAATGACTTTAACGGTGACGTTGATATCCATACAAAAACTGCCAGTCAAGTGTATGGCGTCCCGATGGATGATATAACAAAGGGGCAGCGTCGTGACGCAAAGGTGATTAACTTCGGCGTGCTATACGGCATGAGCCCGCACGGGCTTTCGGCGGCAACGGGCATGAACTTTACACAGGCAAAAGATTTTATTGATGAGTATTTTGCGCTACGTGCGCCGATTCGCCGCTATATTGACGAAACGCTGCAGCGAGCCTCAACAGAAGGCTATGTCGAGACGTATTTTGGGCGCCGCCGTCCAACGCCAGACGTCAACAGTAGTAACTTTATGGTCCGCGAAGGTGCCAAGCGTGCCGCGGCCAATATGCCGATTCAGGGAACCGAGGCTGACCTGATGAAGATAGCGATGATTGAAGTCGATAAAAAACTCGGAAACCTAGGTGAGCAAATTTTACAGGTGCACGATAGCATCCTCGTGGAGTGTGCTGAGAAAAATGCTGAAGCGGTCGCTGACTTACTGCGTTCAACAATGGAGAACATTTATCCCGCACTTGGTATTAAGTTGAGAGTTGACGTCTCTATCGGCAAAAATTGGGGTGAACTTTAAGTATAACTCCTATTGATTTTTTCACTGATTTGGCGCATTATTTAGAGCAACAAATAAGGTGTAGGATAATTAACAAATCACATGTCAGAAACTGTCCCTCAACTATCGGTCACTGGTGAATTAACTACTGAAGAAATAAACCGCCAAGATTATTATGCATGGAAAAATCCTCGCGACGAAGCACGCCGCCGCGTTCAGGATAACTACGGTCTCTGTGGACCTGAGAAACTGTACGCTCCAGAGAGGCCGCTTTGGGAAAATGAAAAATTAACTGACGCAGACCGACAGCGGGTTTGGGTGGGTGCGCAGATTATAGAAATGAATAAGAAGAAGCAAATATTTTCCCAAGCTGCCGCATTGATTGCTACATCTCATGAACGCGCTCAATTTTACGACGACTTTATGTGCGATTATGCGGGCGACCCAAAACAGCTAGGGCAATTTCGTGAAATTAGTCCACGAAATAACCCTACGCCATTTACGGATATTGATTTTAGCTATCACAAAGGTGTTTTAAATGCATTTGCTGGTGAGAAAATTATTCATGTCCGTGAAACGCTCGATTCTGCCGCTAAAACGCGTAGTCAGAAGTTATTTATCGTGGTTGCTAATCTGATAACTATGGACGTGCAGCGTCTATATGCGGATGATAAGCCACGCATAGAGTCGCTCGGTACCTCCGACCTCCGATATAACGAGATTATTCCTTTGACTTCACGTACGCGCCAAGACATGGAACTGCATTTCAGCGGTGATAGTAATGATGATATCTTACGGCCATATCTTAATGAATTTACAAAGAATCAAACAACTGCCATGCAGTCCCATTTGGTGATGTCAGCGATAAATGGATGGCAGTACAAGCCGGAAGGTTATGCAGAATATAGTAAGCTGCGACCGATCGAGCATCTTGCTCGGGAGCGCGGCGTACTTTGGGCGTTAGCTCAGGCTCGAGGTCTATCTGTAAGCGACCGAGGCGCATTGATTCATCCCATCGTACAGTCTGAAATTGTACAGTAAGCATAATCATTGACATTTCATAACAAAAGTGCTAAAATGTCTTTATGTATAAGAGTAGTTCATCCCGGGTGGTTCCTATCGTACTAATTCTCATCGTTGTTGCTATTGCAATTGCGGTATTAGTATCTGTTGGCCGAGCAATTTTTGGCGGCAATAGCAGTCAAGAGGCATCTAAAGTCGATTTAGGCTCGGAGTCATTATTAAACACTGCGGTCGACCGTAGTGCGCGGATGACGGTGCGCGGCCCGTTGGTTGCGGATGAGAGTTTTCGTTCGTATCAAATCGCGATCGACTCAAGCAGCCGGCGCTTAACAACATACTCTGGTTATCTTGATCAGACAATCGAAAGCGTGCAACTAGGTAACAACACTAGGGCATATGAAGAGCTAGTCTACGCGCTTTCACGTGCCAACCTAATGAAGGGGACTGAACTAGATGGTGACAAAGATGATACGCGCGGTATCTGCGCGACCGGTCAAGTGTATGAATTTGAAGTATTACAAGGCAACAGCGTCATCAAACGCTTGTGGACTTCAACCTGCGAGGGTTCGCCAGGATCATTAGAGGCAAGTGTAGCGCAGGTGCAAAAACTTTTTACTGATCAAATTCCCGACGCCCAACAGCCACTGGCTAATATTAACTTATAAAACTA
>JAQGHC010000005.1 GCA_028289015.1 Candidatus Saccharimonadota bacterium
TGTCCTGGTGCCCCTAAGACTACATTACACCCAGCGGCGGCGGCCTGATCGGGCTGCTTCACTAACGAACCTGCAAACATGAGAGCTAGGGCAAGTATCGAGCCGATAACATATCTGTTTAATTGAAAAAGAGGTTGTCGACTACTTATCATTGTTCTAGTTCCTTTATACGCGCCTCGTAATACGCCCTAGGATCTGAGCGACTCGCTGCCGGTTTAGATGTGTCCGTACTGGTTTTAGCACCCAACACAGACAAAGCGCGTCGGTATTCAGTAATAGCCTCGGCAGTTTGCCCCTTTAACTCGTATGCGTTCCCCAAAGCAGAGTAAATTGCTATATTACCAGGAAGCCGCTTATCAGCGTCTTTTGCCGCTACAATGGCTTTATCAACCTCATTCGCTTGTACGTAAAAATCAATCTTAGCGAGTAATAATTGCAGTTCAACTCCGTCATCCTGCGCTGACTGAAGTGCGGCATCAAATTGAGCTTCGCCTCCCTTGATATTCTTTTCCGCTATAAAGCGACGACCGTCAACCGCTATTGTGTTCACTGCGCTCATATCTGTTACTTTTTGTGTCGTGCGCTCAGTCACGACTTTACTCTGGCTAAAATACCACCAGGCGACAATACCAAGAATAGCCACAAGACTACTAATCAAAATTAGCACGATTACTCGCTTTTTTTTACTCGCATTTTTTTTGATTATTCCCATAGCACAAGCATAATATACTAACATGTATAAACGCAAGGATTATGAACATTCTCTATTTATATATATGTATAAAAAGTTTATCCACATGTATACAGAGAGAATGAGTGTCGAGGGCACCGATTGCATCCACAGTGACAGTTATGTCATAGGAATGATCGGTGCCCTCGAACTCATTTGTATTACTTACTTCGCAGTACGCCGACGGAAGACGAATGCGATGATGATCGCCGCCAGCGCCACCAACGGACCGGCCGTCCAGTACTTTTGCTGCTGGTCGGACTGAGTGACTACGGAGCTGGTTGCGCCGGTTTTAAACGTGAGTTCCGTCAGGTCCGCACCGGTTTTTTTCGCAGCCTTAATCGCAGGTTGACCTGGCTGAACGGCCGGCTTCCCTGCTGTGGGCGAGCCGCTAGGAGGCACCACTACTGATGCCGCCGGAATCTCCGCCCGAGCCAAGGGCTGACCCAGCGAAGCCGAGCCATCCTTGATGCCGTACACGAACAATGTCCTGCCTGGGGTCAGGCCAGACAGTGAGTCGGTTACTGTTTTGCCAATCGGGACGGTGTAACCAGGGAGCTCTTTGTCCCCCTCGTACACCACATAGACTGCCGGAGCATTCGACTTGTTCGTCAATGACACGGAAGCGTTGCCGCTTCCAGGAGCACCGACAGTGATCGTTGCGGACTGGTTCCAGAGGGGTGCCGGTGCAGCCGGTGCCTTGGGAAGCGTGAGCTCCCTCAGCAGCTGCGGCGCAGCGGTGCCATCCTTCGTGCCATAGACACGAATGACGGTACCCGGTTCTGCGTGAACGGGAATGGACTTGGTCTGCCCCGCTGCCACCGAAGTGGCAGACGTGGGCGCACCGTTGCCAATCGTCACGTGGAATCCACCGTCCCGATTCGACCCCGTGTTGTTGAACACGACGTCAGCGTTGCCGCTGCCGTCAGCTCCGGGATGAATCGTTGCGGACTGGTTCCAGAGGGGTGCCGGTGCAGCAACGACAGCGCCACATGGCGCTACCACTCCAAAGCCAGGACCTCCCTTGCCAGGAAACGTGACGCCAAGTTCCATACTGGAACCGACGCAGCTGTAAGCTACGGACACAGGCGCGCCCGTGAGCGTAACAGGCTGCTCATACACATCGCCAGCAAGCGTCCCTCCAGTGCCAACGACAAAGACCGACACTGTCATTGGAACCGGAAAACCAGGGTGAGTGGCAATCGTCAAAGAACCCTGACCAGGTGTGGTAGGTGATGCGGTAGCGGTAACACCGAAATCGGAGTCAACCAACGCGTTCGCCGGAGCCACCCCCATCATTGCGAATGCGAACATCGCCAAAAGGCCGATAGTCGCGAACTTTACTGCACGATTGCAAGAAGTTTTCACTTCTTACCTCCTCAAAATAGGTGATACAAATGAGTTGTTAGCCACGTTCAAAATTATGAAAATGGATAGTACTTGTGACGTAGGACGATAATTGGCCGACGCACACTTTCGCTATAATAGAACTTTTATGCGTTTTTGTAAATGACGTTATCCTATTATTGCCGGCTATCTGTCAAAATGACACTCTATGGCTCTATATATCGGCGTGATGAGTCTGTAAGACAACTGCCTTTTGAACTAAAAATTAGTATGCCATCTACCGATCGTGGCAAGCGTGTATATTCTGATGAATATGTTGCAAAAATGAAACTAAGCTAAGTGGATGATGACTGACACCTAGACATAACTAAGGAAAACTAGTTAGGAGTCTTTTCGCTCTCTTTCGGCAACTCATGGCGGACATTGGAATATGCCTTATGGCGAATGAGCTGTCGATCTATAGGCATAACCAAGCCATCTATAGCTCGTATGCCCATCTCTTTTTTGACAATAGCATTAAATCGAATTCCTCGTTCATTACCCCATGATTTGGCTTTTTCTGCATGATCAACTATCTTACCTGGCTGCATAGGCTCACGACTTTTCATAGCTGCTAGGAACCGATGAACATAATCAGCCCGCTCCTCTCTCTGTAGGGTTATCAATGTATTTGCGTATAAAAAGCCTGACTCCGAGTCGTTTACCAACTCATCAATAAATTTTTCGGCCTTTAGAGTCGTGTTGCCATCATTGGTAACAGTTAAATTATCTTCAATTTTACTTTTTATCTCCTCGCCGCCTTCTTCAATCATTCGCCGTAAAATACGATTTTTATAAACACTATTAGCTATTATGCCGTTAAGCGCGTCATCGCCTTCTCCGGCGAGTGCATCATCCCATTCAATATAGTCAGGCTGCGATCCAGTAAAATCTGTCCTAGCTGTCATAATTAATGCTTCCGGCGCTACACTCCAATTCCCGCCGCCGGTCTTTGCCAGAATACCCTCTAATTCATGAGAATTTTCAGCACCTTGACTGATGATATATGATACTGCTCGGCTAGTTCGCCCGTTGCCGTCCGCAAATGGATGAGCGTATAAAAGCCCACCTGCTACTGTCAATGCCGTATAATCAAGAGCATCTTGATCAGATATTTCATTATTACCTAAGTATTCTTTGGCCACTTGCCATGTCTCTAGAAGTAATAACTCTTTTTCCCGTTGATCAGGGACTTCATGGCCCATTAATCCAACTCTTGCGCCATCAAAGCTCTGGCGCTCAGAAGCATTTCCCGTTCGCACAAGAGATGCGGTTTGTTGAATCAGGTCGATAAATTCGCTACCATCAAGCTGTCCAAAATAGTCGCGACGCTGCGTCGGATCTACAAGACGTTCATTACTATTAATAAATTCTTGAATATCCTCAACGTGATTATTCTTATGAGATACTAGTTCTTTTTCCATAATTTTTGTTTTTAATTTGTTTTTCGAATCATATCATGCTAAATGAATTTTGTCAATACAAATATGCATGTGACCTCTGTTATGTTACAATAGTTGTATATGAGTCTATCTATCGGAATCGTCGGCCTACCAAATGTCGGCAAATCAACACTATTCAACGCACTGACAAATAATGACATTTTGGCAGCTAATTATCCATTTGCGACAATCGAACCGAACACTGGAATTGTTCCCGTTCCCGATGGCCGTTTGCAAAAACTGGCCGACCTGCATGGAGCGACCAAAATCATTCCTGCAACTGTCACCTTCGTGGATATCGCCGGGCTGGTCGCTGGCGCCAGCAAAGGCGAAGGCCTGGGTAATAAGTTTTTGGCGAATATTCGTCAATGTGAGGCAATCGTCCATATCGTGCGTGCCTTTGAGGGCGGTGACGTCATCCACGTCGCCGACAAGGTTGACCCAAAAGAGGATATCGAAGTCATCAACACTGAATTGATCCTGGCTGACATGCAAACGATTGAAAACCGTTTACCAAAGCTACAGAAGGAATCAAAAGCAAAACCCGCTGCACGTGCCGGCGTTGAATATCTGGAACAATTATTAGTACACCTGAAAGCCGGCACACCGCTGTCGCAGCTGTCATCGCTAGATGAAGCCCATATTGGCGATCTTCATCTGTTAACTGCCAAGCCAGTCATTTACGCATTCAATGTCGATGAAGACACCTTGGTTGATGAAGTGAAAAAAAATGAGCTCACTCAACTGGTTGCCCCTGCCCGAACAATTTTTGTGTGTGCAAAATTAGAAGAAGAAATCAAAGGCCTAGATCCTGCTGATGCGACGGAGCTACTAGAGAGTTACGGCGTAAAAGAAACTGGATTATTACAGATGATTCATGCCGCTTACGACACGCTTGGGTTGCAGAGCTATCTGACCGCTGGACCAAAAGAAGTCCGCGCTTGGACCATTAAACAAGGCGCCACTGCCCCACAGGCTGCCGGCGTTATTCATGGTGATTTTGAACGTGGCTTTATCGCCGCTCAGATCGTTGATTTTGATGACCTTATGGCCGCCGGCTCGGAAGTCACAGCAAAAGCTGCCGGAAAGATGCGCACAGAAGGTAAAGAGTATGTCATGCAAGCTGGTGACATTGTTGAATTCCGCTTTAACGTCTAAATGAAAAGTGGGCGGTACCTTTCAGTGAATCACTGAAAGGTACCGCCCTTTTTAGGTCTCGACTACTACGGCCGCACGAGCTTCGCCACGACTACGCGATTCTGACGCTGGAGATCTCTAGTGAAACAACTAATCAGCACTAAATCATCAGCAGCCGCATTCATAACGTGGACACTAGGTTCAAAATTGTTTAGCACCAAATGTTCAGTTGCTACGATGCGGTAGGTCAGTACGCCGTTGTCAGTCGTGACAGTAATGATGTCGCCGACTTTAACGAGTAGTTCGTCACTCAGACGATTGAATACCCATTTGTCATCAGGTCCACTGTGTGCCGCAATAACGATTAGAGCTTGGCTGTACTCATCCGCCTGACCAAATTCTGGCATCCAATAAACAAAGCTTGGATCCTCTGGTGGCATAACAACCGAATCAACCCGACTGGCATCCGGCAATATTGCCACAGCAATATCTATCGATGCTGACGGAATCTGCAGCCTTGTGGGCTCAGCGGCTGCCGGAATAGCAACCGGGAGGGTTACAGACGGTGACGGCTGTGGAGCTGCTGGGGTCGAATGCGAATGGGTTACTAATGGTGGCGGCAACTGGAATGCAGTTGCCGTTGGCGCCGCCTCATTTATATCTGAAGTGGGTGACGCTACGATGCTCACTGCCGCAACGATAAGAACCGCTGCAAGTAGCAGCGCAAACAGCGTCCCCCATCGGGATCGCCGAGGCGCAGCCGATGGTATTGAATTACTCATAATCACCTCTAAAGTAGCCGAATTATTAAGGTATTTAATATGCACCACCTGAAAATTACAATACCATAAAATAAGTTTTATGTCTACTGAAGGCGTTGCAACAGATAGAAGCGCTCCTGATTACCCTTGGCGCCCGCAACATCGCTGTCACGCTTGTCCTTGATAACAAAATACTGCCTTGCCCATGCTTCAAAGTCACGCAATATCTGGCGACGTATCGCATCGTTCTTGATAATTCCTTTATTCGTTTGATCCTTGCCAGCTTCGAACTGCGGTTTGACCATGGCGGCAACCTGCGTGTTTTGATCACTTAAATAGTTCACTAGATGGGGTAAAATTTCACGTAGACTAATAAATGAGACGTCGATAACAATGATATCTGGCGTTTCGTTTTTGATGTAAAAATCGCGAATGTCCGTTTTTTCATAGAGACGAATTTTAGGATGACCCTTTAGCGTAGGATGCAGCTGATCTGTCCCGACATCGACAGCATACACTTTTTTTGCTCCGTGCTTTAAGGCGTAGTCAGTAAATCCACCCGTGCTGCTACCCACATCAAGCACTACTTTTTCCCGAAAATCCATGCCCAGAACCTCGGCAACACTCGCAAGCTTCAGGCCGGCGCGACTAACATATTGTTCTTTCGCAGACAATTTGATGACACTATCTTCGCGCACAAAATGACCAGGCTTTGTAATAACCTTGCCATCTACCGTCACTTTACCAAGTTTGACCCAGCTTTCAGACTGCGAACGACTAGTCGTGATGCCACGCTTGGTCAGTTCAATATCGAGGCGCTGCTTAGTCATAGATTATTTCTTGCGTTCGCGGTATTCACCCGTAGTCGTATCAACAGAAATCACATCACCAGTTTTGATAAATGAAGGCACCTTTACAACGAGGCCTGTTTCGAGCGTCGCATCCTTCAGAACGCTGCTCGTTGTATCACCCTTTACGACATCTTCAGCGTATGTCACTTCAAGATAAAGATTTTTAGGTAGTTCGACATTAATAACACGATCGCCAAAGAATTGAATGCCTAAACTATCACCTTCTTTTAGGTAACCCGCCGCAGTATCGACAGTTTCATCAGATAATTCAAACTGCTCGAATGACTCTGGATCCATAAAATAAAACAAACCGCCCGCAGCATAAAGATATTGAACATTCCTTGTGTTCACGTCGGCACGCTCAATCTTGTCCTGGCCTTTGAAGGTCTTTGGAATAATGTTGCCGTCAATAAGATTACGTAATTTAACGTTAACGATACTGCCACCGCGACCCATCACCTTTTGATTATAGTCAGTTACGCGGTATGGCTTGCCGTCAATTTGGCAGACCACACCTTTTTTTAAATCAGTTGGTTGGTACATATTAATAGTCTCCTTTTTGATACCTTATCGTTTAGTAAATGATGAATGGCAGCTGGACGGATCCACCTGCCAAATATCATCTACCAATTAGCCTTGGGTGACGAATGGCAATAGCGCCAAGTGTCGTGAACGCTTAATAGCAGTTGCTAGCTGGCGCTGTTGCTTTGCGCTTAAGCCTGTCTTTGCAATCGGCTCGATTTGGCCGTACATGTTGATAAATCGTTGCAATGTCTTGACGTCTTTGTAGTCAAAATATGCTGGGGTATCTTTTTTGAATCGCTTGATAGCCATTGTATTATTCTCCTAAAATATTCCTAGAAAGGAATCTCGCTTAAATCAATTGGTTTGTCGTCGATGTCTTCAATAACGACATCGTCAGATTTTTTAGATGCACCTGCATTTGATTGGTAATTAGACGAACCGCCCGTGTTACCTTCGCCAGCTGGACCGTCAAGGAATGTCACGTCAGTTGCGACAACCTCTACCTTAGTACGCTTTTTGCCAGTTTCTTTGTCATCCCAGCTATCTTGGCGTAAACGACCCTGTACTAAACAGCGGCGCCCTTTACTAAGGTACTGGTTCACTAGTTCACCAAGCTTTTCCCATGCAGTTACGTCGAAAAAGTCAGCTGCATCTTCTTGGCCACCGCGATCAACCGCAATACTAAAGCTAGCAATTGCTTTACCTGTTGAAGTAGTACGCATTTCAGGGTCACGTGTCAAACGGCCCATCAAGATTACTTGGTTGATACTTTTAGCCATATCGGTTTATTCCTCTTCTTTTGCGTCAGAATCAGTCGACGCGTTAGCTTTTGCTTCCTCTAGGGCTTTGCGTCCCTTTTCGTCAACAGTCACTAATAAGTAACGAATCACTTCTTCGGTAATGTTGAACGTATTACTAATCTTTAGTGGTGCGTCTGCAGGTAGTTTTACGTCAAAGTAAACGTATACAGCAAAATCTTGACGGACAATCTTATAGGCAAGTTTCTTCTTACCCCAGTTGTCTTCTTTTACGATTTCACCGCCAGCAGTCGTAATAATATTACGAACCTTTGCAAGTGGTGTTTCTAGATCTGCTTCGAGATCAGGGTGAATCAGAACGGTTAGTTCGTATTCTTTCATAGATTTCCTCCTCTGGAATCCTTATGGATGCTTGTATCTGGTACAAGCCGAGTTGATAACTTAATAATTATAGCAGATTCTGAGGATAAAAGCGAGTAGATCACCCAGCCTAAAGTGGCCAATTCCGTTTGATAGCCCAGTTCATAAAATTACCGCAGCCGTAATTACCGTTCGTCGAAAGGTTACGGCTGTCGGTTGGATTTGGGCTCTCCATATATGCCCCAAGCACATACCCTTGTCGGTCAGTAGTGGGCGCATACCAGTATGCCCTCGTTAAATAACTATTTGGATTACCGCATGCGCCACTATCAACAAACCCTGGATCTTGTGGCATAGAGGCGATATAGCCCGCCTCGACTAATCTATTACTACTCTGATAGCCCCAACAATTCCACCACGGAGAGCTAAGGCATCCACCGCCGCCATCAGGATATACTCCATTTACTGCATACTGCGCATCAAGAGCCTTTGCGATCGAGCTAAGAGCAGCCATTCTAACGGAATCGCGCGTGCGCCCTTGGATGCCGGTATAAGCAACCACCGTGATAGCAGCTAAAATACCGATCACCACAATAACAATTAATAGTTCGACGATCGTAAAGCCGCCATTGCGTCGACCGACCTTAGCCATTCGTATATCCACCCGTCACCCACGCGCCTTCGGCCGCCCAATCACGACCCGAGCAGCTAAATCCGGGACTTCCTTGTGTAGTCTGCCCAGAAGGTGTTGTATCGTAACGTGTAGCACCGAGAATGTAAAAGTCACCCCTTGTCACATCACACCCCGCAGTTCCCGCCACGTACCGATAATAAAAATAGAACTTATCTGTCGTCGACCAGGATGGATCGAGACTATCTGAGTTAACTACCGTACCAGAATTTTGCGGGTCAACAGGGACTTTAAGGATTGTTTTTGTGGTGATCAACGCAGATAAAAAGTTGGTGGCATTTGTACCATCGTGGCTCACCTCCCATCCGCCAGCATTCGGCGTGACAACTGCCGAAGGATAGGTCCCATATGCAGTTTTGTGCAATTCAAGTGCTTTGGCAATATTCTTTAAGTCCTGCGTACGGTGAGTGTCGCGCGCTCGGCCTTGGATGCCGGTATAAGCAACCACCGTGATAGCAGCTAAAATGCCGATCACCACAATAACAATTAATAGTTCGACAATAGTAAATCCGCGTTGTTTTATCATATTCTTTTTCATGCTTTCTTTCATTCCCTCGCCATCAACAGCCCGGCGTAATATACGGGACTGCAACGGAATTATTGATAATCCACGATACGCCATTTAATGGACGCGAGAAAACTCCGATAATATCCATGCCATTTCCGCATTGTGAAGCGCCTTCTTTTTCATTTTCGTCCATAGCATACGGTCGACCCCATGGATCAACAAGACCGACAACGTTGATGCCAGACGCATCAGAGATTCTCTGCAGGCTCGTCCGATACTGCGTCCAACAGGTGTCGGTCGACTTATCTAACGCCGCTAGATCAGTTCCCGCAGCTTTAAACATGCACGTACCCGCCGTACCGGTCGAAATCGTAACATACCGTAACGCTACTTCAGCAGAATTGATACGGCTCGCCTGTATTGCCTTATTAAGGAGAGCAAGATCAGAATTGATTTTTGTCGTTTGCGCCCTAGCTTGCACGGTATTATACGCTACGATCGTAATCGCCGCAAGAATTCCGATAATAACAATGACTATTAATAGTTCGACGATCGTAAACCCCTGTCGATATCCCCGAGTTGGCACATGACGTGATCGTATCCCGCCTAACATGCCTGCAACCCCCACCAGCCAATACCTGCATTACCTACTCCCAAATGACATGCCGTCTTTGATTCATATGAGATACGAATGCCATAAGCTGCGTTCGCAGCAGATCCACGAACATATTGATAGTTCGTCAGGCGCGAATTAGGATCGTTTGGTAATTTAGGTATATACGTAGGAACAAGCGTAGCTGCCAGGCTGGATACTGCGTAGCCTGTATTGTCAGCTCCCACAGAAGGGTATATTCCATTATCAACACGATAAAGCTCGAGAGCTTTTTGTAGGCTGCTAATGTCACCCGTACGAATTGAATCCCGTGCGCGTTGCTGAATGCCGCTGTAGGCAACAATAGTTATCGCCGCAAGGATACCGATCACCACAATCACGATCAGTAGTTCAACGATTGTAAAACCACGCTGTATATTTGTCTTGCTCATCATTCTTATGGCTATTGTACTGTATTTTGGATAGGCTTTAAAGTGTTGGATTAAACGTCGTCACTGCTGCCAAGATCATCGAGACTGCTGATCAATACCTCACGCGGTCGAGAGCCATCAGCAGCACCGATAACACCCTGCTCTTCCATCTGTTCGATGATACGAGCGGCGCGAGCATACCCGACACGCAGACGACGCTGCAAGAGGCTGGTACTAGCTTTGCCGCTATCAACCACAACGCGCAGCGCATCCTTGTACATATCATCATCACCACCGCCCTCAAAGTCCATCACAACTCCACCCTTGCCGTTCAGCTGTACGGGCTGAGAAATAATCTCGTCGTTATACTGAGGCGGAGATTGCATGCGAAGATGATCGGTAATTTTAATGACTTCTTCGTCCATTACCCACGCACCCTGGATACGCTTCGCTTTACTTTTTCCAGAATCAAGAAATAACATGTCACCTTGTCCAAGTAATTTTTCGGCACCAACTTGATCCATGATAATGCGACTTTCAACTTGTCCGGCAACCGTAAAGGCGATGCGGGCTGGAATGTTGGCTTTAATCAGGCCAGTAATGACATCGGCGCGCGGACTCTGCGTTGCAAGGACCAAGTGAATACCAACCGCACGAGCTTTTTGCGCCAAACGAACGATAAGCGCTTCAACGTCGCGAGATGCCACCATCATCAGGTCAGCTAACTCATCGATGACAATAACGATGTACGGCATCGCACCGTCATCCACACGCTGCTCATTACCGTCCTCATCGGCGACAGAAATTTTTTTAGAGCCCGACTGAATCTTTTGGTTGTAGCTCTTGATGTCGCGCAGTTTTTCTTCGGCAAGCAGCTTGTAGCGTCGCTCCATCTCGTTTACTGCCCATTTTAAGGCACTGATTGTTTTTTCAGGTTCGGTAATCACCTGCGTCAACAGATGAGGAATATCCTCGTATGGTGCCATTTCAACCTGCTTTGGGTCAACCAAGATCAACTTCATTTCACTAGGACTGTTGCGATACAACAAACTAGTAAGTAATGTGTTGATCATAACTGACTTACCACTACCGGTCTGTCCGGCAATCAAAAGGTGAGGCATTTTATTCAACTCGCCAACGACTGCTTCACCGGAAATATCTTTACCGATAGCAAAGCTGAGCGGTTCCTGCGCATTGCGCCACTGTTTTGCCGTTAGGATGCCGTGCAAGCGAACATCCGCCGCTTTGCGGTTTGGTACTTCAATACCAACGGCACGTTGCCCAGGAATCGGCGCTTCGATACGAAGACTTTGTGCGGCTAAGTTGAGGGCGATGTTCGTTTCAAGCGCGGTAATGCGAGTCAGCTTGACGCCACTTGGCGGCTTTAGTGTGTACTGAGTGACTTTCGGGCCAATATTCGCCCCTTCCATCTCGACATCAATGTTAAATTCAGCAAGGGTATCCCGAATCGTCTGCGCATTTTGCTGTACATCTCCCGCATCTGCCGGTGATTGCTTCTTTTCAAGCAGATCAACACTTGGCGACTGCCAATTAGGGTCGCTGACAGTTACAAGCGCAGCTCGGTCTTCGGCAGCTTTATCCTGCCGCACACTCCCCTTTAGACTTGAACGACGCAACGATTTTTTATCTTCAGCGGGATTTTCATCAACCCCTAAAACAGCGACACCGGTGTTAAGTTTTAATTCACCAATTGGCGCAGGCTTTGGCGCATCAGCAGCAGCAACTTTGCGCATCACTTTAATGTTTGCTTCTTGCTCCTCAAGGTTAGTACGCGACATTTCCCACAGCTTCTGAATGACGGTAATTGGTGAAACGCGAAGAACAAATAATGTCGTTACGATAATAAGCAGTGAATAAATAAAGACACCAACACCACCGTCTACCATGGCAAGCATAGCACTGTTGGCAACATCGCCAACGAACCCGCCGGTTGGCTGACCGCTACTCTTCATGAGGCCGAATAGTCCAGCAAACCAAACGATTAGCATAGTAGTTGCAAATTTTGTCACGAATGGAATACGATTGTTGTCGGCGCGAAAAATTTCGACAGCAATGTAGACGAACAGTATCGGAATAATATATTCAGCGTAGCCAATTGTTTGCGCGGCGCTGTTATGTACCCATTCCAGGATTGGCCCACCTGCCCCAAACCATGTTACGACGAGGAGGAGTGAAATAGCGATCATAAAGACCGCGCCTACCTGCGCCCAAAACCCACTCGGCAAGCGGTGTTGCGGAGCTGCGGATGCTTTATTCTTTTTTCGGGTTGATTTTTTCTTTTTAGCCATAATTTGTTCTTTATTGGTTATGTAATAATTCGCGTTCTCAGAAGGATATAAGTAAACTTAATTTTTAGCTCTATCGCCCTTATTATAAGCGGTTTCGCTAGTGATTGATACCATTGATTATACCTTCGCGTAATATATCACTTCTTGGAAGAGCACGAGTAGGCTCGGCGCTTCTATCGAATAGTCATATTATAGCAAAAAATACTCGAAATTGCAATAGGCTTATGGTTTGTTGATTGCTTAATGAAGTACAGAAAAATACCGCTCAGTAATTTAAGCGGTATTTTATCTTTTTAGCGACTAGTATGGGCGCGAGTCTTGGGCTTGGCGCGCTTTGGTGTCAGTTACTTCTGTATCTGGAACCTGTGGTGCCGGGAAGCTTTTAGGCTCAGGCCGATTTGTACCATCCATACGCTCTGGTCGCGGACCCCGATTGTCATCACGACGGGGGTTGTTGCCACCCTGCGCACGATTGTCGCTTGGGCCACGGCTTTGACCGCCGCCACCGATTTCGTTAATCACTGGGATAACGATTGGCGTGCGCCGAGTCTGATCGTACAGGATATGCGTGATTTCATCTTTCAGCTCTTTCTTCATCACATCAAGGTCGACGCGCTTGCCGCTAAAGCTGCGCGTGACTTTTTGCTTCAAGTACTGACGAATCATATTCATCAGTTCTTCACTATCGCGCAGGTAGATGAATCCACGGCTAATGATGTCTGGACTAGTCATCAAACGACCACTACCACGAGCAACCGTCAGAACGATAACGAACATCCCTTCAGCGGCCATGTGGATGCGATCCTTTAAGACGACTTCTGATACGGTCGCGCCGCTATCGTCATACATGATACCGCCAACCGGGATACGGCCGTTCTTTTTAGCGCTGTCGGCAGTAATTTCAATAACGTCACCGCTGTCACAGACAAATATATTGTCGCGTGGAATCGCACATTCTTTTTCCGCAAGTTCAGCGTTGTGGACAAGCATGTGGAATTCGCCGTGAATCGGCAGGTAATACTTTGGATTAAGGGCATTAATCAGTTTGACGTGATCATCGTAATAACCATGTCCTGAAACGTGCAGCGGACCAAAGCCAGTCAGGTGAGTTTTACCATTTTGCACAACTTCACTGCCTTCACGCATTAAACCGTCGACAGTACGTGTGACATACTTTTCGTTACCGGGAATGGCGTTTGAACTAAAGACGATGATGTCGGAGTTTTTGATCTTGATAAATTTGTGCGATCCAGTTGCCATACGGTTAAGTACAGCGTTAAATTCACCCTGTGAGCCAGTACAAATGATTGTCACTTTACCGTCGGGTAGTTTGACAACATCTTCCATTTTAATAACAACATCTTTAGGGATCTTGATAACGCCAGCACGAAGCGCGACTTCGAGATTTTGAATCATTGAGTAGCCAGCGAATGCCACCTTGCGGTCGTGAGCTTTAGCTTCCTCGAGGATACCCTGCATACGGTGAATCTGTGATGAGAAACAGCTCATAATCAAGCGGCTATTTGGATATTTATCCATTACCTGCCCCATTGATTGCTTAATTTCTGGTTCGCCATGGGTATGACCACCCTCTGACTCACAGTTGGTTGATTCGTTCATAAGAAGCAAAATACCCTCTGTAGTCGCAATTTCAGTCAAGCGAGCAAGGTCGAATGGCTTGCCGTCAACAGGCTCTTCTTCGAAACGCCAGTCACCAGTGTCAATCAGCACACCAAGCGGCGTACGAATAACGACAGCTGTTGCATCGGGGATTGAGTGATTCACTCGGACTAACTCGATACTGAAGCTATCACCAAGCTGGACACGTTCGTGCGCCTCTGGATCTAGTTCGTGGTAATCAGGCTCAAACCCGCTTGTCGCCTCTTCCATTGTGCGCTGGACCATACCAAGGGTAAATTTAGACCCATAAACAGGCGCGGGAATCTTGTCAGCAATGTGACGGTAAGCACCAATGTGGTCAAGGTGTCCGTGCGTAAAGACTTGTCCGCGGATTTTATGCTTGTTCTCTTCAAGATAAGTAATATCAGGAATAATGTAATTAATACCTGGGTAGTCGCTACCTGGGAACAAAAATCCACAGTCAATGACGATAATGTCATTGTCGTATTCAATTGCCATCATATTTTTGCCAATACCCATCTCACCAAGACCGCCGATAGGCATGATCTTTAGTTTTGGTACGTTAGTATTTGGACGTGGCTGGCGCTTTTGGTCAGCAAGACTGAACTGACGGCCCTGGTAGCCGTTATAGACTGATTTATTAACTGGCACATTAATCATGTGCTGACTTGCTTGAACGTTGACGTTCTCACTCGTACGACGCTGGGCGCGGAATACCTCACCCTTACGAGTAGTGGTGCTATTTAAAATCGTATTGTTCGATTTTTGTCGTGGTTGCTGCCCCTGGGGCCGCTTTGTCTGATCGTCGCCTTGGGCGTTACCGAGTCTTCGTTGACCCATATGTGTTATTTCTCCTTTTGTTTATTGAAATAAGTAATATTGCGAAATTTAAATACGAGTTAAGGGAGGTAGGCTGGTCGATTTATCTGTCGTTCCCTTTTCGATAAGTGTTCCTATTGTAGCAAGCACCGATAGAAAGAGCAAATAATACTTGCGGCATGTCGTTATGTTAACTCTATTGCTGGCTAATAATTTCGGGGACGCGTAAAAAATCCTCGACCAAAGTAGCGCGCAAACTGCCGTTATACAGCGCTGCGGCTGGATGATAGAGGGGGATAATCATAAATTCATCACCATCAATCCGCACATTGTGCGGCTGACCGTGAATTTCACCTATTTTTGCGCCGGGCAAAAAATACTCCATACTGTGACGTCCAAGGGTAATCACCACTTTTGGCTGAATAATCTCTAGCTGCTTTAGCAGATATGGCATAAAGGCCTTCTTTTCCGTCGGTTTTGGATCACGGTTTTTTGGCGGGCGATATTTGACGACATTGGTAATATACACGTCGCTGCGCTCAAGCCCAGCTTGGGCGAGCATTTCATTTAAAAACTTGCCCGAAGCACCGACGAACGGCAAGCCAGATTCGTCTTCTTTTTTGCCTGGCGCCTCGCCAATAAAAACGATTTCAGCATCAAGGTTACCATCACCCATCACTAATTGCGTCGCCTGCTCAGCAAGATCAGGGCAGATATTCTTTGTTAGAATATCTGCCTTTAATGCGTCGAGCTGATCCTGTTTTATATCGGCCATTACTATTTAGAATATCATTTTATTGCGCGACGTTTTTTAATATACGCCCAAATACGCGGAACAGCCCAACGGGCGATACTGAGGAATAACGTTGAACGAAGTAGTTTTGGTAGCATAATTTTCTCCTTACGATATTTATCATACGCAGTCTGCCACATCAAAGCCGTAATTTATTTTACAATTTTCACTGTCTAACTAAAATCACCCAGTCACTACGGACTGAGTGATAGATAAACAGACATTACCTGCTAAGCGTTAATATCACGGATACTAAGGCTTAAGCGACCACGCTCGTCGATGCCGACAAGTTTGACCGGCAAGATTTGCCCTTCATGCAGGACATCTTCGACACGCTCGACACGCTCGTTTGAAAGTTCGCTAATATGCACCATACCATCAATACCAGGCATGATATTAATGAAGGCGCCAAAGTCTTTGATGCTGACAACTCGGCCTTCGTAAATACGGCCGACTTCTGGCTCTTCAGTTAGTGCTTTGATCCAGTCGATTGCCATTGCAATTTTCTTAGGGTCATTGCCTGCAACAGTAATCAGACCATCTTCTTTGATGTCGATCATCGCTCCAGTTTCGGCGGTAATCTTATTGATGACTTCCCCGCCCTTGCCGATAACGGCACCGATTTTATCAGGATTTATTTTAATCTTTTCAATGCGCGGCGCGTACTGACTGAGGTTTGGCTTTGGTGCTGCTAGGGTTGTTAGCATGTGCTTGAGGATATGCTCACGACCGGGCTTTGACTTATCAAGCGCTTGGCGAAGGATTTCAACAGGCAGTCCATGAACCTTCATGTCCATTTGAATTGCTGTGATACCCTTTTCGGTACCGGTAATCTTAAAGTCCATGTCACCGGCAAAATCTTCAGCATCAGCGATATCAGACAAGACGTACGGTGTGTCGCCGTCCATCATAAGACCCATCGCAATACCAGATACTGGGCGCTTCAGTGGCACACCGGCATCCATCAATGCCAGGACACTGCTACAAGTAGCGGCCATTGAAGTCGAACCGTTTTGGCTCATAATCTCGGTGACGCTGCGGATAGCATATGGAAACTCTTCTTCTGACGGCAATACTGCCATAACCGCACGTTCAGCGAGGTAGCCGTGGCCGATTTCGCGGCGGCCTGGTGAGCCAAGACGACGGACTTCACCCACGGTATAACCTGGGGCGTTGTAGTGGTGCATATAACGACGCTCGCCGTCGGTCACTTCCATTGTGTCGACCATTTGGGCAAAACTGAGTGGCGCGAGTGTCACGATGTTAAGGCCCTGGGTAAGGCCACGCGTAAAGATAGCCGAGCCGTGCGTGCGTGGTAAGATTCCCACTTCCGAGCTAAGCTGACGGATTTCATCAAGCTGTCGGCCATCTGGGCGCAAATTGTGCTCCACAATTCCGCGGCGAACATCCTTATGGAGTGCCATCGTAAACGCTTCGTCGTATTCACTGCGAAGCTGCTTATAGTCATCCGGACCAAACTTTTCAGCCATCGCATCGTGGAATTGATCACGAAGCGTCGAGACAAGCTCGTTACGTTCTGGGTATGGCTTGCGCAGGTCTTCACCGAGTTTGTCAGTCATCCATTCATCAACGACCGTTTGGAATTCATCGTTAGGAAGAATAAGCTCGTAGCTAAGTGGCTGAACATTAACCTTCTCGGCCAGTTCTTTTTGCAACGCAATGGCTGGTTGCAGCTGCTCGTACGCCCATGCAAGCGCATCAGCAACAACTTCTTCAGACACTTCATTCGCACCGGCTTCAACCATTGTAATACCAGATTCAATACCGGCCACAACAAGATCAAGATCACTGGCCTCGCGCTCTTCAGGGCTAGCAAACGCTTTAAACTCACCATTGACAAGTGCGACACGTAACCCGGCCACTGGACCATCGAATGGTGCGCCACTAAGAGTTAGCGCAGCCGAGGCAGCAATCATCGCGACCATATCAGGACGGAAATTAGGATCTAGCGACAAAACTGACGCAACAGTCTGTACTTCTTGACGGTAACCTTTTGGAAACAACGGACGAATCGGGCGATCAATCAAGCGACCAATCAAGATTGCTTCGTCACTAGGACGACCTTCGCGCTTGATAAAACGACTGCCGCTGATCTTGCCAGCTGCGTACATTTTTTCCTCGTAATCGATTGATAGTGGAAAATAATCCATCCCGCTGATTGATTTTTTGCTGACCATTGCCGTACCCAGTACGACAGTTTCGCCGTACGTGACAAGCACGGATGCGCTCGTGCGAAAGCCGACGCGGTTCACTTCGAGTGTTAGTGGTTTGCCGCAAAGTTCAGTGGTAACAGAGATAATTTCCTTACCAGTAGGGTTAATAGTAGACATGTTCGTCCTCCTTGGATTGTTCACTCACCTTTAGTAAAATGGCGAATAAGTAACGGGTGCAGATTTTCTAGTTTTAGAAACACTGTATCCACCACTTAGACCGCCTGTGCGGTGAGCGACTATCTATAATTATAGCACGCGACCATCGGCAACATTGAGCATAGTAATATTTATCCGTATTATTGCAAAGTCTTCATATTACTGGTTTAATATACCAGTCGGTTGATACACGAAGCTCTTCTACGAAAGCAGGTTACATTATGGATGGTCAAGTTTTCCTGTGGGCGGTCTTTTTTGCCGTCGTTGGCTTTTGGCTTTTTTACAAGTTAGGTAATGTACTAGCAAAAGTCTTTCTGTTAATTCTCGCACTTGGCGGGCTTTACACATCAATGATCTTCTGGAAAGAAATGGACCCAGCTATTGCCATCGGCATCGTCGCACTCGCGGTGGTCATCGCCGGAGGAAGCATGCTCTTCAGGAAGAAAGGAAAGACAAGAAATGAAGGAGAAATTCCTCTCGGGCTTTTCTTGGTCATCCTTGGCTGCTTCGCCTTCTTGACTGTCATCGGCGCCCTATCGTCAGGCGAAGGATTCTGGAAAATGGTCAAGGATTTTTTCGTCAGCGGCGCAGATGTTGTCCGAGAACTTTGGGACCGCACAGATCAGGGCATCGAAGAAGTCAACAGATAACCCGACAGCGCGTCGTAGCTGCGCCCGACATTTTGTTGTCAAAAGCAACATCGTGCCAGGCGCAGCTCCGCGCAAAAAATAAACTCCTCTAGCGGAGTTTTTTAATTGTAAATGAAAACTCCGCAATTACTTGCGGAGTCCGAGAGCGGCGACGGTTGCCTTGTATGCATCGAAGTCTTTACGTTCGAGATATTTTAGCAAGCGTTTTCGACGACCCACCATCTGAATCAAACCGCGACGAGCCATATGGTCGTGCTTGTTTGTCTGTAGATGAAGGGTAATCTCTTTGATACGAGTCGTTAAAACTGACACTTGAGCTTGTGGGCTACCAACGTCGGTTTTGTGCGTCTGTGTCAAAGCAAATGCCTTGGCTTTATTTTCTGCTGTAATCATCAACAATGTACTATAGCAGAGTTTTAAGAGGATTTCAACAGGTCACTACCCAAAGAGTGCCCTACGTAATAATTCGACATCCCTATTATTCATCGGACGAGTCTCTGCAGCTAACATCTCAAGCATTTCACGCAAATCATCATGAAGTAATTCGTACCGACCGTGGCTGGCTTCGGCGTACGATTCCTTGACGAGTGCTCGTTGCGTGACATCAAGTGGCAATATATAGACAGCGTCTTTCCTAATGTTAAATGTTGGGTCAGTAGAATCAAATATTAAGCTGGATAGAGAGATATACACCGTCGGTTGTGTCTGAGGTTCATTAACATCAAGCACCCTTGGATCGTCATATTCAATCTCGACGCTTGTCAGCATTTCAATGCTGTTGTGCAACCACTCTGCATTTAGTATCCGAAATGACTCCGGCTCAACCTCCAATATGAACACATGCGGTTGCTGGCGACCTGCCGGCTGATCGTCAGGGTAATCCACATCCTTGACCTGGCCAGTTAAGATAACGCGCTCGGCAAGCGCACGAACCTCTTCTGACGTGAGATGGGGATGCTCATTACTCTCATTATACGTTTCACTCATAGCAGTTTCATCCTACTCTTTTAACAAAGGAATGCAAGCATAGAGGGGATAGCGTAACAATACTTAGTTGCTAATCCCAAAATCTGCCAGTTGCTGAGCATCGGCAATAGTGTATTGCGCAATCTTCAACCGTCGAAGTGTCGTACAGTACGCGCCCGTCCCTAACACTGCGCCGATATCAACGCCTAAGCTGCGGATATACGTACCACTACTGACATGTGTTCGAATCCTTAGATTGGGATAAGAATAATCGATCATATCAAGGCTATGAACCGTAATCTGCCGTTCTGGTATTTCTACCTCCTGCCCATCACGCGCCAGTTTATACGCCCGTTTACCGTCAATTTTAATCGCACTAAAAATCGGTGGGCGCTGCATAATAGGACCTTTAAATTTTGCCAGTGCAGCCTCGATCTCATCAGCTGTCGGCTGCCTATTAGACACCTCGGTCAGTTCGCCCTCTGGATCGCCGGTCGTACTGATTTGACCAAGCAGAAAGGTCGCTTCGTAGACTTTATCAAGCTTCGAATATTGCTCGGCGTTTTTACATTCTTTCCCTATCACAAGAATCATCAGGCCAGTCGCAAAAGGATCAAGCGTACCTGTATGCCCCACTTTTACCTTTTTTTGAGCAGCCTGCGTTAAAACGCGGCGAATGCGCGCAACAACACCAAAGCTGGTCATCTCGGCAGGTTTATCTATAAGAATAATTCCATCTGTCATCTATTCTATTCTATACTAGAGCTATGAAAAAGATACTCTTCGCCCTATTCGCCCACCCGGATGATGAAGCATTTGGCCCTAGTGGCACCCTATTGTCAGAAGCTCGCGCTGGCACAGAATTACACTTGCTACTATTGACCGACGGCGATGCGGGCACAAACCCGGATAATCACAAGGATCTAGGCGCCATCCGTCTAAAAGAGTGGCAAATAGCTGGTCAGCTCATGGGCGCCTCGAGCATGCACTGCTTAGGTTACAAGGACGGCCAGCTAGCCAATCAGTCAATGATCAACATCAGCCAGCGGGTCACCGAAATTATCACCACACTGATCGCTACTGCGCCTGATGATGCGCACATAGAATTACTATCTAATGACCTAAACGGAATTACCGGTCATATCGACCACATTGTGGCGGCGCGGGCTGCTTGCTACGTTTTCTACCACATGAAACAGCGCGACAAGCGGTTTCAGCGCATCCGCCTTAGCTGCCTGTCACGCCGCGACGCCCCAGCTATCAATACGAATTGGTTATACATGGACGCTGGCCGTACATCTGAAGAAATTAACGAGACGGTTGATAATCGTCACCTGCGCGAGGAAATTATTGCTATTATCCAGACACATCACACGCAGCGGCACGACGGCGACTATTGCATCGCGTGGCACGGCACTCAACTGGGTGTCGATCATTTTATTGTTAAAACATAAAAAATAGATGGCCTTTGTGTCACCATCTATTTTTAATTTATCCCTGCTACTGCTGGCCAGGAATTTTAAACTGCCCTGGATCGCTTGGCGGTGGCGATTGCTGCGATTGTTGAGGACTAGGACCAAACATGTCTTCCAGCTTTTCTGGTGGCACTGCACCGTTTGGCATTGGCGTACTAGAAAGCGGCGGAAGCGGCGGCAACGTTGAAAAATCAGGCAATGGTGGCAACGCGGGTGGATTTTGCGAAGCTTGAGGCGGGAACTCTTGCAGTTGATTATTATCATTTGATTGCGTAGTGTCCGACGGCGTAAATGGAACGGCACCGAATGCAGCATCCACTGCTGCGCGAGCTTCTTCGTGTGGCTGACGGTTTTGTTTATCTATATCGTCAAGTGTCACCTCGCGTTGCGTAGGCGACGTAGATTCCTCGTACTGCATAATCGGATCTTCGGGCTGCCGACTGTGCGTAAATAGATCAGGTAGTGGCGCCTCGTCTAATGGCATGGTCGCGGCATTTATTGGCGCCTGGAAGCTTGGTGCATCATCATTCCTGACATAATCGCCATTCGTATGAGTTAAAATAGTTCGGTTTCGATCAGATTCATCGGCTTTACGCTGGTCTTCCGCCGCTTGTTCAGTAGTTGCGTTAAGTGTTCCACCCATAGTTGGGGCCTGGTCACTGCCCTGCCAAGCCTCATTAGTGACGGGACCGCGCAGTTGCGGTGTCGGCTTTGTAATTATCTTTGGAAATTCTTGAACTTTCGGAGCTTCTAAAGCTTCCGCGGCTGCCGTCAATTCATCATTCAGATTAGTCGCAGGAGGCGTCATCGGAACGATAGATGGTAGCTGTGCGGCAAGATTTTGTTCGGCAACATACGCGGCCTCTTCTTGTTGACGCCTTGCAGTATCGATTGCAACTTGATCGATCACTTCGACCGGTTCGGAGGTAACTTCGTGGGAGATAGCTAGTGAGCCATCATTCTTTTTTGGCTGCAACTCGTCGGTTGTCGATGTACGATCAACCTTGGTTGACTGACCTTCAGACATATCAGTCGTGCCGTCGGCATGGCTAGCTTCACTAGTATGAGATGGTGCTGTATCTACTACAAGACTAGCACTTCGGTCACCTGTAATCGCATTCGCATCTTCAAGTTTTGCTGCTATTAACTGCTGGTTAGCGCCAGCAGCCATCAACTGTGCTGCCATCGTCATAACCTTTGAAGATGTACGATTATTACTAAAGCGATCAGTTGCAGCAACAACACCAGTCAAAAAGGCGGTGGCGATCTGTTCATCTAAAAGTGATTTGTCAGTCTTTAGCGAATCAGCTAGGCTGACGAGCATTTCACTCAGGCTGCTGGCATTATCTTCGTGCCAGTCAATACTGCCTAGCTCGCTTGTTTGTCCGGCGCCCATTGTCGCAACTGTAGCGTCGTGAAGAATACGTCCATGAGCCTCAAGTGCCTTGTCGAGGTTGTCACGCTTCTTTACCCCAAGCGCAAGGACCAACTCAACATTATAGTCGCCCTGGCTGAACTCAAGGTCTTCGTTTGTGATAGTCGTGCGGTACGGCGTAATGAAAATCTTTACCACTTCCCCTTCGACTTTGTAACGAAGATGGTCGGCTTTTTCTTTATCAAGCGCAATAATAAAATCACGAAGGCTGTTAACGGTATTTTCGAATGTTTTTTCGGCGTCCAGAAACGTAATAGCGGGTGGAATAGCCCCACTAAATACCGCTGTCGCGTGTTTGTTCATCTTATTTAGCAATAAGGTCAAACCAAGTGCCGCACTCAACTCATCAACCGATGGGTTATTGCTAACTGTCACCAATATATTGGTGCTGTTTTTGATCTTATCGACGATTTGTTGCTTCGCGTTACCATCGTTCATTTAAGGTGTTTTCCTGTTTTTTATTTTGTCAGAGATTTGAGACAACTATACCATAAGTAGTTTAAATAAGTCAACATCATACGGACACTTTACAAATATCACCTTTTCCCCTATAATTACACCTTGATTATATCTATAACTTATAAGAACTAAAGGAACAGCATGCCAATTATCAAATCAGCCATCAAACGAATGAAGCAAACCATCAAGCGCAACGAGCGCAACGTTGGTATCAAACGCGAAATCAAAGACGCGACAAAAGCTTTCTTGCTAAAACCTACTAGTGAAGGTCTTTCAAAAGCGCATAGCGAACTTGACACGGCCGTCAAGAAAAAACTGTTGAAGAAAAACACCGTTGCACGCCGCAAAGCACAGCTTGCAAAGGTTGCTAAAGACGCCGGCGTAAAGCTTGCACCAGCGAAAAAAGCTACTGCTGCGAAGCCAGCGACTAAAGCTCCTGCTGCTGCAAAACCTGTCGCTGCAAAGAAGCCTGCTGCAACGAAAACTGCTGGCGTTAAAGCCCCTGCTGTGAAAAAAGCACCAGCTAAAAAGCCTGCTGCCAAGAAAACAACCAAGTAACTTAACCTGGTAAAACAAGTAGACGACCACAACTGCGGTCGTCTATTTTATTGCGATCGTGTTGAATCATACAGATGCGCCACCTTTAAAATGGCCGAAAAGTCACTCGACGAGGTTGGAATATGGCTATATTGGACGCGAAACAGCTCGAAAGTTTCGGCTATTAGTTGCATTTCCGCCTGGCTCATCGCCACACGTGATCGGTGCAGAATCCCTATATCACCATAGTTATCGCCGCCAAAGTACCAATAATCACAATCGGTAGCTCGACGACCGTAAAGCATCGTTTTTTGATCTTGTTAATTAACTGGCGAATTATATACTACACATTGAAAACTATGCCAAAATACATTTCATAAGCGCACGCTCAATAAGTAGCCACGGATCGGTCGCTGATGATTTTATCCCTGCGTCAGCCTCGGCAAAGGCCTCTATCACCTTCCTTGCACCCGAGCGGCCCAACTGACGCACGTATATCGTTAACTTACTAAGACCGTACGGATGGACGCCTAAATCCTTGGCCACTTCAGCACTCGGCTTGTCGCCAGCGACTACCATCGCCGCCAACTGAAATGCCTGACCGCTCAGCAAGCCAAACAAACGATAGGGATCTTCGGTTAATTCCAGTGTTTCAATCATGCGCTTTACTTTAATGGCATCGCCACGCAGTGCAGCATCAAATAGTTCAAAAACATTCTCGATAGGATTCGCATCGATCAGTTCGGTAATAATTTCAGGAGTAATAATGTCGAGAACAGCAAGCTTTTGAAGCGCTTGATGCAACAGCCATTGATCAGGCCCTACGCGATGCACAAGTAACCGAATCGACGTAGTATCGATTTCACAGCCCAATACCTTTGCCTCGCCTGCCACCCACTGCTCCGCCTTTGTGGTGTCACGTTCGGACCATGACTTAAACTCAGTAATTGTAGCGACCTTTTGCAGGTCTTTATACGGTTTAGTGCGCTTGTCGGGCTTGGCATCGACCAGTACCAAGTGGATATCCTCACTTACGCGCGGGAGCCAGTCCCCCAGGCTCGGCCAGACAGCCTTATTATCAGAAAGCTGTTTGATAATTACCAGACGATGACTCGCAAAAAGCGTACCTCCCATTACTAAATCAGGTAACTGTTTGAGTTCAAGCTCACTACCATCTATGCGTTCAGCGACACCATCAAAGGTACGCACGATAGTTTGCAGCGCTTGGTTCACTTCAAAACTGTTTTCGCCTACTAAAAGAGTAATCATTATGTTTATTATAGACTAGCGTACTGCCAACTGAAAAAGATTTATTTCATACCCTTTATGGGGTGCGGGGAATCACTAATTAAACACCAGATACCGCTAAGCTGTCCGCACCATATGTGAATGCGACTGTTACCACACCAATAGATGGGGCAGTATAGCCATCCGTATAAATAAACGAAAATATATCCTGTTTCTGACCAGTGCCGATAAGTGCTGGCGCAAAACGCCGACCTACTATTTGATAGTATCTGACTATACCACGGTCCGGCCGCTAGTCGCATCTTGCACAAGCGTAAGAAGAAAACTTATGCCAGCCACCGCAGTAGGAAACGTTAATGTACACCGAGCAGCATCAAGCCTGATCTGATTAATTATAGTGGCAGTCATTTCCGAAATAACCCTCCACCGCCAGCAGAATTTATCACATGCACATTTCAATTAGCTGAGCACTTTGAGGATAGTTCTGTCATCTACCTATCGAAGTGTATATCCTAGTACTTGATTATTAGTAAGACTATTAAGTGCAACCTCTGATGCTGTTGGTGGTCCGCTACTTCCGACTAGAGTAAATGCCATTTGCTTTTCCCTCACTTATTTAAGATAGTGATACGCCGATGAAGTGATTTTTGCAACGTTACAACGATGAGTAATGTAGGCGATTACTCTAAGAATGAAATGAGCAAATAATCAACCAAGATTATGGTAAAGGGAGCACCAGTGCGCACTGCGTCGCACCGGTAGTATTACTTGCTGTTGCACCGCTCACTCCACATGTCTGATTCTGACCATCCAAATAGTAGGTAATCTGACGCGACGCACGAATATACGCCGCTCCGCTGCGAACATCGCCTGATGGCAGCGTATATGTTGTCCCTGGCATATTTGGCTTAACGCTAAGATACGGCTTCAATAAACCATCGAACGTCGCATTTTCATAATAATCACCATTCGTCCCTACCCAGCAATGCCCGCTGGAATATCCTGCCCCCAAACAAACACCAGTTGTAATACTCGGGTAGCTACTCTGGTCAGCTGCATACAACATCATTACCTTTTGATAGGTACCAATGACTGAAATAGTTTGAGAATTGCGTGCGCGAGTTTGGATGCCGTTATAGGCCACAATGGTAATTGCTGCCAGTATGCCAATGACCACGATGACAATCAACAGTTCAACGATAGTAAAGCCCTTGTCGCGTTTCACTGTGTACTTTCATTATTTATTTTACTATAGATAATATTATCATGAACGGTATGTACACCCTAGACAATACATTTTTTTAAAGTAGCTGGCAGCTTGGGCAGATGTGCGTGCCGCGTCCTGCGACTTTAAACTTAATGATTTCCGTAGCGCAGCGAGGACAAGGGAGGCCCTCGCGTCGAAAAGCTCGAGCGAAGTCCATATAACTCCCTCGTTTACCTTCAGCGGTGACGTAATTTTTATCTGTTGACCCGCCCTTCTCAATCGCCAGGTTCATAACTTCACGCAGTTCAGTATACAATACCTGAAATTCTTTATCAGTGATCGTATTCACTAATCTGTTGGGATGGATTTTCGCCCCCCATAAAGATTCGTCGGCATAGATATTACCTACACCTGCGATGACCGATTGGTCAAGTAGAGCAGCTTTAATGCTGGTTTTGCTTCGGCGCATAAAGCGGCCGGCAAATTCCTGCGGAGTAAAATCAGCCTCTAGCGGTTCGGGGCCAACCTTTTTCATAAACTCAATGTTAGGCACCTCTACCGTTGGCATCAATCGCATCCAACCGAACTTTCGCTGGTCGTTAAAATACAAATATGAACCATCCGTAAATTCGATAGTGACGCGAGTGGAACGATCCGGTAATTTACCTATCAAGCTTTCATTTGGATGCCCCGCACCAAAAACTTGTTCACCTCGATATACTAGTTGCCCGGTCATTTTTAAATGAATAACTAATGTGTAGTCAGACGATAGATCGATGAGCAGCACTTTCGCCCGGCGACGCACCGTAGTTATTGTGGCACCAATAAGAAAAGCTGCAACGTCCGCAGGCGCATTAGGAAAGCCCTTCACTGTATCATGTGATTCCGTCGCAATACTGCGCCTAACAATAAGCTCTTGTAATCCGCGCCGCACCGTCTCTACCTCTGGCAGTTCAGGCATTTAATTTCTGCATACTAGGGGTTTGAGTAACCAAAGTTTGTCCGTCCGAACTAAGCTGGTCAGCCCCTTTGACGTAATAAGCATTTTTTAACGTAAGATATTCGCCATTGGTATTTTGCAACTTACCGAAAAAAAATTGGTCGTTATCTAACAACAGGGCATGATATTGACTAGTGTCTACCCGAAGATCATTTCTATGTATGAACCAACGTCCACCAACAACAAAAATCACTAGTATCAGAAGTACAAGTCCTATGCCAAGTTTTTGACGATAGGTGAATGTTTTGGATTTTTTGAAAGACTGGTGCGGCCTTTGCGGTGCAATGTCCATATGTTTGCGTGTCGAATTATGATTCACTATTTTCTCCTTTACCTATCATATCATTTACCCTATACTCATACTGCTTCCTGCCTTGACAGTAAATTGTCGAGCCCGATGTTTCGCTTATAATAGCGCAGCGGCATTATGCTGAATAATAACGCTGAAATTATATTTTACGTTTACGGCAGCATAAAATGATAGGCCGGTTATATTTGCATTAAGCGTTCCAGCTGTAGGCAGGTCACTTGCAGCTCTATATAGGGCTGATCCGTTAAGACAGTTTCGACAAGCATTTGACTCGTAACATCCAGACTTGTTAAGATTGCTTTTATAATACATCGCCCCACCTGTACCCGTTGGTCGCCTGCAGTATTCTTTGTGTCGGAAACTAGGACCGTAACGGCACCGTCGGCGCCTATCGAGCCAATCTGGATACGTCCATTCAGCGTACATGCAACAAAAATCGTTGACACTGCTACAGTCTGAATCTGAAATGCCATACCAGAGAGCTGCTGATATTCTTAAGCATCACACCACCCGTGACCTCTAATACTGCGGTGGGCGTAATCGTACCAATACCAACGTCACCGTCAGATTGCATAATAATAGCCGGCTGGTTACCGACGAATGACACATACGCTGTCGTCGCACCGCACACCAGCGCACCAGGAGCAAAGCCTCTTGCATATACACGCGTACCGATGTATGCGCTCCCCCGTATTATCAAGCATCAATGCATTGATATCCATAGAGGACGTCTTGGTCAAAAAGCCAATGCAGTAATTAACCCTGAGCTAAGTGCCGCACCGCTGATATTAACATTATCCCCTCCCATTGTTAGCGTCCCCTCTGGACTAGCTGCAAGTAGCGTTCCCGGAACTCCCGCGTTATCACTATAAATCCCCGTAGTGTTTTATTATTCGGCGTTGTTTCAATTGCCGTCCTCCGTCCTTATGTGCGCAGAGATTTTTACCACCACCCCGCCCAACCGTTACAGCTGAGCTACTCGTATTGACAATGAATAAGGTATTATTGTCAGTCGTCGTAACGTTGAAAGCCAAACTGCTATCTCGACTTACTAAAGTTTCACAAAAAAAGCTAGCGAAAGACTGGAAGCTATTCACGCCCATGAAATCATTTCTTTCACTTCTATTCGCAAATGACGAACTATCTATACCACCAAATGCGTCGCCATCTTCGGCGGCTAACGCATGTACTTATAGGTTACCGACAAGTAATTTCATGTCAGAGACAAAAGCTTCTGTAGTAGAAAAAACTACACCCTGCATACCCGCCGCTATGGCGCCGTCGATATTATTCTGCAAGTCATCGACCATCAGGCAATTTTCAGCTGAAATGCCTAGTTTGTCAGAGGTAAAACTAAATATTTTTACATCCGGTTTTACAACCCCTACCTCACTAGATAACACCACCGTGTCGAATAATTCGTTTAATTCTTCTGGGCTAAACAAACGATTGATCACACTCCTACCGACATTACTTAATAAAGCAATCTTATATTTAGATCGTGCCTTTCGTACATAATTCACCATTGCCGTATTGCGGATGTGATCCATATTCATAATCATTTGAAGATCAGCTGGGGATATGGCGATTAAATCACTGACTTGCTTTAGATATTCATCATGAGAAATATAACCATAGTCAGAACTGAGACTAAGGTTAGTGAGCTCGGCGTGATGTTTTTTCGGCGCCAGTTCATAAAGATGACCAATACTGCCATGGTACAGAACACCAAAACAATCAAAAATAATACCGCGAATCATATTGCTAGTA
>JAQGHC010000008.1 GCA_028289015.1 Candidatus Saccharimonadota bacterium
ATATTTCGTAACCTCACCTCCTTCTCTTGGCATCAAAGGGCTAATTTGCTACAATTAACCGAGGTATGCCGCGATAGCTCAGTTGGTAGAGCGCATCCATGGTAAGGATGAGGTCCTGGGTTCAAATCCCAGTCGTGGCTCCATTTTTATGCCTACCTCTAGTAATAATCACATTTTCATGCTAGAATTAATAAGATTGAATTAACAAATTTAAGTGAGTAAGTAATGGCAAAGAAGAATACAAAGCGAAAATTAGTAGGACTTGTCAGTGACCTTACCGGTCACCGAACCTACTACACAACTAAAAACGTGCAGAATACGACTGAAAAAATCGTTTTGAAAAAATACGATCCTATAGCTCGTACTCACGCAACTTACACCGAGACAAAAAAGAACCTCGGTCGTAACGAAATCAAACCTCGCAAGAGCTAATCGAATTCGTTGCACAATATTAACCCTTCTGTCTGGAAGGGTTTTTGTTTGGCACGGTTTGGCGTTGTCGCTAATATTATGGTAATGTATCTAGATATGAAAATTGAATTGATCGCAAAAACAATTATATTCAATGCAGATGGTTTGCTGCTTGTTTTGAAGCGCCATGACAATGATGAACATCGACCAGGATTGTGGGATTTACCAGGCGGGCAAGTTGATCTTGGTGAAGATCCGCGTGATGCGGCTATACGCGAAGCACATGAGGAGACTGGGCTAATCATATCTCGCCTGCGCCCTATTCATGTAGCCTCGCATATCCATGGCAATTGCCAGGTAATTAAGACAGTCTTTACGACGCAAAGCTACGATGGCGGTATCACGCTCAGTCACGAACATAGCGATTATAAATGGATTAATGCTGAAAAGTTTAGTGAACTACCAATTTCGGATGATTACAAGACTGCTGTTCGCATGACTCACTCACATGCATTATATCAAGGATAAGAAATGGCCCTGTATGAACGCTCGTATTTCTAGCGTATCACGCGTGGTAGCTACCTTCGGGGCATCGGTAGGTAGAGGTCATTGGCGTAGTCCTCGAAAAACTCATGCTGGGAAGATCCCTCTTCCCATTTGGCTTGTTTGTATAGTCGTCGTTGTTCTGGAGTTGCATCCAGATCATCGAGTGCTTCCGCCGATTGCGGCAGCATCATCTACTTGCGACTGAATCATTCGATACCATTGACGATGCCTTTGATTGCTTTGGCCTTCACTCCTGTGTCGGCCTTATCGAGCACCGCTACAAGCTTGGCAGCAAGTTCTTCTCGTTTGAGGGATTATTGGCTGATTTCGAGCAGATCTTCTTTGATGTCGGTCTGATCAGAAATGCCGTCACGATATCTCATGACTTCCGCTTCGCCAGTGATATAGGTGGATGTAGAAATACGAACTGGAATATATTATATAAAATCTTGCGTCTAGTATAAATACTACATCACAACACGACGGATTTGTCGAATGTTTTTTGACTGCCCATGCGGGATAATCATTTTAGCTGCTTTTTCACGCAGTTCAAGCGATAGTTCCGACTGCCCTGTGCGATCATACGCGTCAGCAAGGATATTTAACGTCTGAGGAATCGGATCAAGTTCAACTGCTTTCTCAAGCGCTTCAATCATTTTTTTATTGTGCCCTAGTTTCTCTTGGACTTTAGCATACGCAATGTGACGTGATGAAAGTGTATCTTCCATAGCTAACGCTTGCTCGAAAGCTAGTGCGGCTTTTTCGTAGTACTTCGTCTCGTAATAAATCAGACCGACGTTATGTAGGCTGCTTGCACTTGGTTCGAGGGACTGTGCGATCTCAAAACACTCGATCGCATCTTTGTACGCCTGTTGTTTAGCATATAGAATGCCCAAACGATTATAAGCGGTAGCATTACGTTCATCAACGCGAAGGATCGTTAGCAATGCTTTCTCGGCACGGAGGTATTTGCGTTCACGAAGTGATTCTTGAGCAACATCCCATAGTTGATCCAGCTTTTCAGAAATCTTAAGGGGGAGATCCGTGACGACCTCATTGATAGTTTGGTGCTTCAGTACTGCCCAAACGCCTAGAGCTGCAACGATAAGTATTGCTAACATATTATACTATTATAGCACAACGACACGAGCGAATAACGGATGTATCAGTTATTTCGAGCGAGGCAGCACTATGTCACCATGACAGTAGTACTATAGTACGAACTTCGTAAGCTGAAGCCGGATGTTATAGTTGCTAGCGATCCGTTCTTTCACCGCCAGTAGCTCTTCAAGTTGAGTAATTAACGCAGGGTGCGGCTGGACGCTAACACTATGTCTCGTCATCTGCATAGCACTTTCTATCAGCTGTAATGCCTGTTCGCGATTGGTTTGGTACTTTTGCACAATCATTAGCTTTTGGTAGCTGTCCGCCTGTAATAGCTGCCGTGCATCACTGATACGTTCAGCGCGTTCCTTAAAATACTCTTCATCAGAAACGAGATGTTCTAGTTCGACAGGCAAACCTTCGGCAATGTATTTTAGCTGGACGCGCTTTTTCGGATCGGTAACGCCTAATTCTTCGACGTACACCTCGGACTGTTCAGAACTTAATGGCAGAATAGTCAACGTCTGTGAGCGCGAACGGATAGTAGGAAATAACGATTCGGCGTTATACGTTTCAAGAAGAAAATAAACGTTATCCGCCGGCTCTTCTAGTAGCTTTAGCAGGGCGTGCTGCGCATTAGCCATCATTCGGTCGGCTGACTGAATGATGAACACACGTGGCGAAGTTTGTTTACCGCGAACACTGTCGTACAATGCACGAACGTCTTCGGTAATTACGCGGCCATTCTTTGTGTCAGCTTCAAATCTATTGCCATCTTTTGATTTCTTTTTAGGAACGATGATATCCAGCGGCGATCCTAGAGACTCAGAAATATACTTGGCAACTTCTAATGTCCCCGTCCCTGCTTTTCCTGTAATGATCAGTGCCTGCGGCAATGCTTTCATGTAGGCTTCAAGTAACGTTTTAGAGGTTGGATGAAGGATCGGCTGCCGCATCATTACGCCTCAGCTGGAAAATGCGTATAGAATTCTGATGGCAGCGGCGCTTCGAATGTACGACGGTCACCGCTTGGGATGGTAATTTCAAGTTTTTTAGCATGAAGGTAAAGTCGGTCTGCGGCGACACCATAGACACGATCACCTAGGATAGGCGTGTTCATATACTTAGTATGAACACGAAGTTGGTGTGTGCGGCCGGTATACGGGCGAAGCTCTAGCATTGCTAATTCATCAGTTGCGTGAAGTACGGTGTAGTCAGTAATGGCAGATTTGCCTTTTGCGTCGACGCGGAACGTGCTTGGTGCAGACGGGTTGCGGCCAATCGGCAAATCGATACGTGCAGCGTCGTTTTTTGGAACGCCAACGGTAATCGCGATGTAGGTCTTTTTAGTTTTGCGGTCAGCAAATTGCTTTTGCAGCATTGTTGCAGTCGCTTCGTTGCGCGCACCGATCATAATACCGCTCGTATCACGATCCAGGCGATGTACGATGCCAGGGCGGTTCGTATCGGCGTTATACGTGCAGTACTGCCGAAAGAACTCACCGACAGTGAATTCTTCGTTCAAAGCACCTTTGGCATGCGTTAAAACACCAATCGGTTTGTTGATGACAATAACATTATCATCCAGGTAGACAACAGGTAATTCTTGACCGGTAAAATCAAGTGCATCAGGCATATCGATTGCAATGCTGTCGCTATCAGTAATATTTGCTTTTGGCGATAACTGCACCTCACCGTTTACGCTAACGTGTCCGGCTTTGATGTGTTTTTGCCACGTACTGCGTGACGTGCCCGTATGGCGGTCGGCAAGTTCTGAATCCAGGCGTCGTTTCGCCGACTTTGCGACGAAGACATACACATCCTTGCCCTTGAACGGCAACGCGTATTCCGTTCGATGATCCTGAGGGTTATGTAATACTTCACCTTCGACGTTCTCGTCAATTAGCTGTATCTGCTTTAATACATATTCTGGATCGTCCAATCCGTCATCGTCGAAAAGAATATAAAATATTTTCCTGAGGAAGCGAAAGGTGACAAGCGTACTAAGCGGTGTCGTATTTGTAATTTTTACTTGTTCTACGTTGCGCGGGACATTATCTTCGCTTGCGATTTCGAATCGCCTTAAAACAGAGATGATATCCATGCTTGATACTTTAACCATAATTAACTCCTTGGCCGCAGACCGACCGCTTGTTGCGCACGCAAAAGCGTCGCATTGGCTGTTTGTGACAGGTCGCGCTCTGACTGTTCTAGTTTTGCGATGATCGCTGCATCATCAACCGTCGCTAACTTCTGTTGGAAGTTAGTTAGGAATTGTTCGACTTCGCTTGCTACGACTTGCTTGAAGTTGCCATAGCGGGTTTGTCCTTCAAATTCGGCAATAGTTTCGGCAAGTGGCTGGCCACGCAGTAATGACAAAATTTCCAGTAGATTAGAAATACCTGGCTGGTTTACTTTATCGAAGTGAATTTCGGCTTTATCATCAGTTGTTGCTGACATGATTTTTTTTGCCGCAGCCGCCGGGGTATCACCTAGAAAGATTACTCCCCTGCCCGATTCGTCGGATTTGCTCATCTTTTTTGTTGGATCGATAAGGTCTTTGATACGCAGACCTTGGTCTTTACCGAAAAATTCGTGCTGTTTTGATACGGCATCAGGGATCGTAAAGACCTCATCGAATTTGAACTTGTTATTGATACGCTCAGCAATATCACGAGTAAATTCAAGGTGCTGCGTCTGGTCTTCACCGACTGGAATGTATTTAGCGTTATAAAGAAGGATGTCTGCGGCCATAAGAACAGGATAGTTAAAGAGTCCGACGGATACATTAAGCTCCTTCTTCAGTTCAATTTTGTTCTTTATGTCATCATACAGCCGAGTCGTAATTTCTTTGGTCTGACGATCGTCAAATGAGACATTATTTTCGATTGCGTATGAAGAAATCGCATTTTCCATCCCATCGTAGATAGCATTTATTTAATAGACATCAACATTTGA
>JAQGHC010000033.1 GCA_028289015.1 Candidatus Saccharimonadota bacterium
GATTTTTTCGTCCGCACTTGTGTCAAGATGACGGATGGCGGCAATACCTTTAATAGAAAAAGGACCTAGCTCGTAATCACCTGGGCCTTCAATGGCTAACTGAACATCCTTATTTCCCGAAGCGAATCGTGCCTCTGTGGCAATTTCAAGAGCATCTTTCACCTGAAGATCCTTCAGCCCCACAATCGATATTTTCGGATCGATGACCGCACTAAGCTTTTTGGTTGCAATGACAACACCGTTGCCGCCTTTGTATTCAATATCAAACATTTTTTCTCCTTTTAAGCCTTCAATGTATTATCAGTGTCGAGTAGCACAGTATTCTTACCGTTCAGTATCTCTGTAATAAATTTATCACGAACACTAAGCCGATAGTAAAACTCGTCATAACTGAGTACACTATAGTTTAACTCGCGGGCTTCATTCTTTTCAATCTGTTTTATGACATTTTTTAGTTTAATTGCCGGTATTTCGCCTACGAGCAGCAAATCTACCGAACTGCCCGACCCTTTTACTAGCACCCCTGCTAAGATAGCCAATCGCACGCCAGGAAGACTTGTGACCAATTCGTGCCAAGCATTTGACATACCGGCTTCTGCGACAGATTCAATACGCTGATCCGCAAAGATAGCACGAAACGGTACATAATACTCATACCGTTGATTAATCTCATAGTACAATTTATTGTCAGCACTATCGCTCGTTATGATGCCAACTTCAAGCATATTCGAAAGTTCACGACGGACAGAATTTATCTGTTCATCGATCAGGCGCGTAATTTCACGAACATAGAATGCCTTCCCCGGGTTATTCAGGAATAGGTGCAGTAGTTTTACCCGAGTTTTTGAACCAAATAATGCGTCGATCATGTCCCTACCTAGAATAAGTTTATTGTTCTAATGATACCACACCTTTTATTCAATGGCGAGATGACGCACAAGGAAGTCCTTTGCATCAGTAAGCGATAGCCAATTGACGTAAGGATTGCGACGCAACCATGTGAGTTGCCGCTTCGCTAAACGCCAGTCGGCTGTTGTATTTTTGTCTTTAATTTCCTCTATCGTCCGTTCGTCTTTCAGGTAAGAGTGGACGAGTGGGTAAATATTCCCTGTCATAGCTGCACTATCCCATCCATACTTTTCGCCCAACATAGTTGCCTCGTATACAACACCATCCTCAAATAATTGTTCAGACCTTTGGGCAATTCTTGTTCGCAAAATATTCTTTTCCGTAGTGATTCCTACAATAATGCTTGTGCTTATTGGCACAGCCCTTCTCTCGACGGGATGTCCATTTTGTTCAATCGCGCGAATGACATATCGCTTATTTAACTTATTATCAGGCAAAGTAACGTTGTGAGTGTGACAATATTCGTGCAATTGCTCGATAGTAAGTTTTTCTAGTTGTGAACGCAAATTCTGATCCGCTTCGATGCCGAATTGATAGTCAAAAATTACCGCGTCGACATATAAACCAGTTCCACCGACCAAAAATGGTATGTGTCCGCGTGCCCTAATTTCCTCAATTTTTTGTTCAGCATACTGTTTAAAATCAGCTGCAGTGTAACGCTCGCCCGGCAAAACCAAATCAAGCCCCCAGTGCACAACGCGAGCCTGCTCTTCTTTTGTTGGCTTAGCTGTCCCGATATCCATATCTTTATATATCGTGCGTGAATCGGCACAAATAATTTCCCCACCAAACTGCTCGGCAAGCGATATGGCAAGTGCCGTCTTTCCGCTTGCCGTCGGACCAACAATCACAATAAGTGGTAATGTTTTTACATTTTCGGCTGCCATCGATGCTCCTTAAAATTATTAACGATAAGATTCGTACACTCTATCCCCTCCTGCTCGAGTAATTGCTGCTGCACTTCACGTCCGCCGTGAAATCCAGACGCTAACCCGCCAAATCGATTAACAAGTCGATGCCAGGGCAAGTCACTCGGACCATAATGTGCAATCCCACCAACTATCCGCGATGCCTTAGCATGGCCAGCTAACCCAGCTATGTCTCCATATGTGGTTAACTTACCGCTCGGCACCTGCGCCATCAGCGTATAGACTTTTTCCTTAAACGATGTCTCCATGACTGACACATCATACGCCCTATAGCGCGATGAGGTAATCCGCCAAGCTAGCAAGTGCAACTTTCTCTTCACCAACTTGCGTGCGAACACTTACTTCACGCGCTTCTTTATCGTGCGGTCCGACAATCAATTGAACAGGAATTTTCCAATTGGTCGCCTCGCGAATTTTCTTACCGAGACTTTCATTGCGATCGTCGCGCGTAAAGCGAATTTCGTTATACTTAACCGGCTGCATCAACACCACGCCGCGTAACACTTCTTCAATTTCTTCAACGTAATCCAGTACCGTATCATTAATAGTCAAGATGCGAACTTGCTCTGGTGCGACCCAGAACGGAAACCAGCCACCAGTATGTTCAATAAAGATGCTCAGGAATCGCTCAATCGACCCAAGCAGCGCACAGTGAATCATAACTGGCTGTTTTGCCTGGCTATCTACGTCATTGTACGTTAAGCCAAAGCGCCCAGGCTGCACAAAGTCTAACTGAATAGTCGCGACTTGGTGTTCACGACCAAGCGCGTCAATTGCCATAAAGTCAATCTTGGGTCCGTAAAAGGCCGCTTCACCCTCTTGCTCGAAGTACGCAAGATCATTGCTGATAACCGCCGCCTTTAATTGCGACTGAGCGGATTCCCATAATGCCACACCACCTAAATAACCTTCGCTGTCATCTCGGTAACTTAGCCGGGCGCGAAGGAACATTCCAATCGTCCCATACAGCTCTCTGGCCGAGGCCAGCAATCCATCGATCTCCTCCTCTATCTGATCCTCACGACAAAATACATGGCTGTCATCCTGTGTTAGTGCTCGAACACGATTTAGACCACCAAGTTCACCGGTCTTTTCATCACGGTAGTCTGTTGTTGTCTCCAGATATCGCACTGGCATATCCTTGTAGCTGCGAGGTCGCGATGCATAAATTTGTGTGTGATGCGGACAATTCATAGGTTTTAATGCAAAATCATCATCCGTCTCCTGGCTAGTGACGAGGAATAATTCATCACCAAATTTCGCCCAGTGACCCGAAGTCTCATACAAGGCAGTTTTAGTAATGTGTGGAGTAAATACCTTATTAAACCCACGCTCTTGTCGAAGTTGGTTTGAGTATTGCGCCATCAAGTCACGCAGCACCGTTCCGCGCGGCGTAAACAATGGTAATCCAGCACCGACGAGATTAGATACAGTATAAAGATCGAGTTCTTTGCCTAGCTTTCGGTGATCACGAAGCTTTGCCTGCTCTAACAACTCTAAATAAGTGTCAAGCTCATTCTGAGTCGCAAAGGCAACTCCATACAATCGCTGCATCTGAGGGTTTGTTTCTTTACCGCGCCAGTAGGCACCAGCGACACGCATTAATTTAAACGCACCGACGTCTTTTGTATTAGCCACATGCGGCCCCCGACACAGATCAACGAACTTACCATTTTTATAGAACGATACAGTCTCAACTGCCGATTTACCATCACCCGTAAGACCCAGCTCATTAGCATCCAGGTCCTTGGCGACAGTCGTACCGGAACGCCGCAAATCGTTCAATAGCTCTTCTTTGTACGGCTGCTTGCTTTCTTTTGCCCACTCAATTGCTTGATCTATCGGCATTTCGGATCGTTCAAAATCATCACCGTATTCGATGATGCCGCGCATTGTCTTTTCAATCTTGGCAAAGTTGGCCTCTGAAATTTTTTTCTCACCAAGGTCAATATCGTAATAAAACCCGTTTTCAACTACTGGCCCGACGCCGAATTTCGCCTCCGGCCATAATCGCTGAATAGCCGCCGCGGTAATATGTGCCAAACTGTGTCGCATTGCATGTAATTGTTCGTCGTTCATGTTCATTCTCCTCTTTTTAATAAATAAAAAAACACGCGAGATCCGGCTTTAAAAAATTAAATCCATATATCGCATGTCTCGGACCTCTGTTTTATTGAGGCGGTTCCACCGGACTTCCTGAAAGTTTCAGGCACTTATCGAGGTAACGTTGTCGTACATTGCCACTCCCCACGGAACTCGACGGATGGTTGGGCCGTGTCATTGCTCCCTTTTATCATATACTACAACCCCTCAATATTGCAACGCCCGCCTCTGTCTGGTATCATAAGAAAGCTATGGACCCTTAGCTCAGTTGGCTAGAGCGCGTCATTGACGTTGACGAGGTCGGAGGTTCGAGTCCTCCAGGGTCCACCATAGAAAGCAGTCGATCATTTGATCGGCTGTTTTCTATTATTGATCTTGGCACGGCTCGAACCTCCGACTCGATAGCTTTAGCTAGCGATAGTCGGTGGTTCGGCGCAGTGCAGCGCAGCTGAAAAGTGTTTACATTTTTTCAGCCAGCAAACGAAGGAGCGAGTTTACTCGCGATCCTCAATATTCACTACTCCGACTTTTACTTAGCGATGATATGTAAATCACCGATCTTTAGATCTATAGTGTGCCCCGTACTGACAAACAAATA
>JAQGHC010000018.1 GCA_028289015.1 Candidatus Saccharimonadota bacterium
ATCACCACCATCCATAGTCATAAATTCTTTATCGTTTCACTTAAACGAAGTATGCAGAAGCTGGTCTGTACCCGGCATCGTCATCGCATGATAAATTTTCGCATCTTTAAAAACTGAACAGTAAAATTCTACAGTCTTATTACCGTGTTCTTTGAACGTTAAAATGCCGTAATCTTGCCGTAAATAGAGTTACTTATGCTATACCGTCAGTTGACAAAGTTAGATAAATATGTATAATAGTGTACAAATACCGTAAAAACCAAAAAAGGAAGAATATGAATCGAAAAGAGCTAGAGGTCACACTCATAAACAACAAGATGATGGAGCATGATGCTGATACTTTACAGCAGCGCTCGGACAAACTAGATGAAGCAGGTCAAGCGATTGCCGGCAAATATCTCGACGAGAAAAAGGAAAATGACGAAGATTTCTTGCCGCCTGAATATTTCGATGATGCCGTTAAATACGCGACCGACCTACTCTACGCTACCGGTGTACCCGTCTATAACAAAGATGATATCATTAAGGTAATTGAAAATCAAATTGGATGGGCGAAATTTAATAACGACGACCAATGGCTACCTGATGACACTCAAAAACAAGATGTAGTTGCTGAACTTATAAAAGTTGGCTCGTACTTGTCAGACGCTGACGAAGAGCTCGCTTACAAGCCCCATGTCGATGGACGCCCACACGAAACATTAGATTCATACGATACCGATTATAACAAATTTGGCATGATCATTCTCAAGCGACAATAATAAGGCCTGACCACCCTATCTTTTGAGCGAAACAGGTTTAAGTAGACTGTACGGCTTTTGGTCACAATATACTGGAATTTTCCCAGCTATCACTATCTAACAATTTGCTCAATTTCTGCTTTTGTCAGTCGCGCATTGAAAAGTTTAGTATCCGGCTGAAATTTACTACCCTCTTGTAAGTCACCAAGATCGATCGTATCAAACCCAATCGTATCAATAAATTGTTCGGCTTGCTTTTTTGCAGCGTCATCATCGCCCGCCAGCGCGATAGCGCGGCGTTGCGGATGTGCGGGTGGCAAGCTATGTTCTTCTATTTCGTTATATGCAACATGGTTTAGCGTTTTGACGATACGCGCCCTATCGAAATGCTGCTGCAAATATTGACTAGATGTCACCTGTTCGTTCATAAATTCAGGAATTCTTCCCTCGGTTGGCGGCCAGTAGTTCATAGCATCGATAACGATCTTACCGGCAAGCCATTCGGGATCGAGTGCACTATATTTGTTCAAGGGCATTGCAAGAATGATGATATCACTTTTTTGCGCAACGTCATTTACGGTCATTGCGACGGCACCCGGCAATAGCACGCCTAACATCAGTTCGAGTGACTGTGGTCCACGTGAATTACTAATATTGACACGATGCCCCGCTTTTAATGATTGTCGAGCAATAGCCGTCCCTAAGCGACCAGCACCAATAATACCTATGATTAATTTGCTATTAGTTGCCACTTGCCAGGGCCTTTCTGACGCGTGGAGCAACTTTTGTACCCAATAGTTCAATCGACTGTAAAAACTTGTCATGCGGCAACTGCCCAACGTCCATCTGAAAATAATGACGAGTGTGTTTAATTCTTTTATGCAATTCGATAATGCGCTCAGCAATCTCTTCTGGACTCCCTGCAAATAATGCACCGTCCCGACCAGATTCGGCATCGTAATGACTACGGGTCGGTGCGGCAAAGCCACGAACCTTTCCGAGCGTTGTCATAGTTGACTCCCATGCTTGCCAGAACGTGTCTTTGGCGTCCTGTGCATCTTCGGCGATATACCCCGGACTCGCAATGGCCACTTGCATATGGTCACCTGTCTGCTCATAATGTTCAGCTGCTTTTCGATAAAGATCAACCATCGGTGCGAACCGGGAGACTTGACCGCCAATAACTGCGTAGGCAATCGGTAAACCTAGCGCGCCCGCCCTAATTGATGATTCTGGATTACCACCAGTCGCTAGCCAAATCTTTATTGGATGCTCAGGCTGTGGAACGATCATCGCTTCTTGAATCGGGGCACGGAACTGACCCTCCCAAGTAAGCGGCTCGTTCTTTTCAAGCGCATTTATTTTCATCAGCAAGTCTAACTTTTCTGCATACAGTTCATCATAATTTTTCAAATCATAGCCAAACAGCGGAAATGACTCAGTGGACGAACCGCGGCCAGCGACAATTTCGACGCGCCCACCAGAAATGATATTCGCTGTCGCAAACTGCTGATAGATACGCACCGGATCATCGGTACTCAGAACTGACACGGCACTACTGAGGGTGATATTTTTTGTCATTGCTGCCGCGGCGGACAAAATCGTTGCCGGTGAAGATGCAGGAAAATAATCCGTGTGATGCTCCCCCACCCCAAAGAAGTCCAAGCCTACTTCATCTGCCAATTTGATTGCCTCTAATAGATTTGGGATCGCCTGACTAGTTGGTCCAAGCTTACCATTTTCTTGCTGTACGTCACCAAAACTATAAACACCTAATTCCATATATCATCCTTACTATTTTTACTATACTTAGTATAGCATACCCATTACTTACTTCGGTAATAGTGCTGTCTATCATATCTTGTACTAAGCGCTAGGTGCGACCTAACGAGTCACGCTTCCGAGTTTAAATAATTCATACCAGAAGACGGAGGTGTCACCTCCGTCCTAGCTATTAACTATTTTTTCAGAATACTTGTAGTAGGATCATTCTCATGGCGGTCGGCGCTTGGACTTTGACCTTCGGATGGTTTTGCCGATGACCCGCTTGAATTCACTTCGTAGCTGGTGTTGGTACTTTCGAAAAAGTTCACCAGTTGCAATGTGTCATTGGCTGCAGCCATCCATTTAGCGGGGTTTGACACTTTGTAGTGTGGCTCAAATCCTAGTTCTTCTAGGCGGCGATCAGCAAGATACTTCACATACTGGTTGATGTAATCGCTGTTAAGACCAAGGATGCCGTTTGGCAGGAGATCCTTGTTGTAGTCCTCTTCCATCTCAACCCCGTCAAGGATCATCTGCTTGATTTCAGCAGCAAACTCTTCGGTTTGCAAGTCTTCATTCTCTTCCAAAACCGTCAGAATCAGGTTGATGCCGAACTTCAGGTGCAGTGATTCGTCGCGGACTACCCAGTCCATCAATGAACCGAAGTTACGAAGGAGGTTACGCTGGCGGAATGACAATGCAACCATGAATCCGCTATAGAACCAAATGCCCTCAAGGATAATATTGTAGGCAACGAGGTTTCGAACAAAATCTTTTTTACCCTCAGTTGTTGTAATATCTAGCGTATCTTCAGTCATGCGCTTGATAAACTTGGTTTCAAACGCTTCCTTGCGTGCCATTGACGGGGTGTCAACGTGCGCCGCATACGCGAGTTCGCGGTCGATTGGGAATGTCTCAAGAACGTATTCAAATGACATACAGTGGTTGGCCTCTTCCCACATTTGCTTGGCAAGATACAGATGGCATTCTGCCGCGTTGACGTAGGGGTACACGCCAAAGGCAAGTGCCTTGTTAACGAGTAGTTCGTTTGGGTTGAAGTAACTCATTAAGAACGTGAGCGCGTGGCGCTCTTCGTCGCTCATCTTCTTCCAGTCAGCTAAATCCTGGACCAATTGAATTTCATTTGGAAACCACGTATTTGCGACTGCCTGATCGTACAGATCCATCGCCCACTGATAATGGACAGGCTTAAGTAGTAGCCCGTCTTGAATTCCTGTTCCTAATATTCCTGCCATGTTTAACTCCTTATTTACAATTTTTCAATTGGCAGTACAAGCTCGTACTGTCCAAATACGTGCACAGGGACAACGGCCTGTGCGATACGCATCGATTCGTGATCTAATGCGGCAAACTGACGCCCCATTTCTGACGTATTTTGCATAGTTTGTAGTTGGTATGCACGCACACCCAGTCGGCCAACTTCATTATTACTTCGTCGGATTTCGTGGTCATCCATGATTCGGATTACGTGCTCGTGCTCCATAATCAGCTACCCTACTGGCAACCTTCGCACATCAAGAAATCTTGTGGATCGATTGGCGCAGCTGTCAGACCTTTACTGATTGCTTCATCGTTTGCCATTTCTTGTGCATTTTTCATTGCTAGATCAATCGCTGCTAATTTTTCTTCTAATGTCATTTCGTCGTTGATGATTGCGTTTGCGTTTGCCATTGTGTTATACCTCTATATTTTATACTGATTGTTTTTTAGCGAAGCCGAATCCTGATTTGCGTAGCCCTGCGCCGGTTTCAGACTTATTCACCTTAACCGTACTTTGCTCTGCAGTGTGCCGAGGCTTGACGTGCAAGTAGTAGGTCGTCTTCAGGCCACGTTTCCATGCTGTCGTGTAGATATCGATATAGTCATCGATGTTTCGAGTTTCTAGGTACATATTACGGCTGATTGCCTGGTCAACCCACTTTTGTGCTCGGGCTGCAACTTCGATAAATGAGTATGGGCTCAGTTGGAAGCTTGTTTTGTAGACATCCTTGATGTGCTGTGGGATTACATCAATTTGCTGTACATCGCCCTGTAAGCGTAGAACGTCTTCCTTGACATCATCCCAGAGGCCAAGTTTTTTAAGGTCGTTCACGAGGTTGACATTTACTTCAAGGAATTTGCCGTTTAATGTTGCCCGGCTAAAGATCTGGGCAAATTGAGGATCAAGACCTGGAGTGGTTCCAGCGATATGTGCAATATTTGCAGTTGGGGCGATAGCCATCAGTGTCGCGTTACGCATACCCTTTTTAACTTTTTTGCGCAGACTATCCCAGTCAAGACGTTGCTTGCGGTTTACTTCAACTTTCACCTTACGGTCTGCCGCCAATAGGTCGATCGTGTCAATCGGCAAAATACCTTGACTCCATCCACTTCCCTTAAATGTCGGATAGCTGCCAAGTTTCTTCGCAAGGTTAGCTGATTCATCGATTGCCTGATAACTAACAAATTCAGTTAGCTGGTCGATGAGATCATACGCTTCTTCGGACTCATAACTGTGACCGAGCTTTTCAATGACATCAGTAAAGCCCATCACACCAAGTCCAAGTGCACGGTTCTGAATATTTGAATACATTGCTTCAGGGATTGGCGTATTTGTGATATCGCAAAGGTTATCTAGCTGGCGGATCGCACTACGAGTACTCTCCTCAAGGCGCTTCCAGTCCCAAGTCATATCTTCATTTAAATGTGCAGTCAGGTTAATACTGACAAGGTTACATACAGCAGTGTTGTCTTTATCTTGCGGCAACGTAATTTCAGTACACAGGTTTGAAAGATGGATCGTGCTAGTGTTGTTATTCAATGCCCGAACATTGATGGTGTCTTTCCAGGTAAGCCACGGGTGACTTGTGGCCTGTAGGACGGTCAAAATCTGGTAGAACTGTTCGCGGGCGTTAATCTTTTGGAAATCACGCATTTCGCCGCGGTCTGCCTTTTTAATGTAATTGGCGTAGGCTGCTGAAAATTCTGCGCCATAGAGTTCAGGTAAGTCAGGCGTTTCTGCCGGATCAAATAGGTACCAATCTTGAGCTTTTTGGACGCGTTTCATAAACTCGTCACTTATAAAAACTGCGGTGTTCGCAAATCTGGTACGAAGGTAGGGGTCTCCTGAATTTTGTTTTAAATCAAGAAATTGAGGGAAATTAAGGTGCCAGTTTTCCATGTAGAGTGCGGCCGCGCCGGCTTTTTTACCCTTACGGCTGACGGCAAATAACGCAGTGTCAATCATCTTCATGAAGGGAATCGGACCAGTTGATTCAGTATTAGTTGTCTTTACAGGACTACCAGAGGCGCGTAGTTTATTAAGACTAATACCAATACCACCAGTTCCCTTTGCAATCCACATCGTATCGCGGATACCTTTAGCGATAGACTCCATATCGTCTTGGACTTCAACCAAGAAGCAGTTAGATAGTTGCGGGAATGAACCGCCGGCGTTCACGCGAGTACTGCCGCCCGGAGTGTATTCAAGTCGGCTCATGTGCTCGTAAAAATCAATCGCTGCTGTAGTCGGATCTGCTTCGTTGAAGCTAAGACCCATTGCAATACGCATGTGCGTAAATTGTGGAACTTCAATTGGTGCCCCACTTTGTTTGCGTAGTGCGTAGCGATTTTTGTTAGTAACAACCCCAAGGTATTTACTCAGGTCGTCACGGGATGGATCAAGTGCTTTTGCCAGTCGTTTTAAGTCAAAGACTTTACCGTTCATTCGTTCATCAAGCAGTGTATCTTTTACACCCTGCTTGATATACTCTGCAAACTTTACTTCATGTAACTTCTTTAATTCAGCCGCTGAAGTGTAGTCTCCTAAGATATTTTTATAAATATTCTTTAGTAGCAAACGTGCAGCAATTTTATCAAAATCAGGATCTTCTTTTACATTTTGTAGTGCCGTATGAATAACTGCTTCATCAAGCTGTTCTGAGGTTATACCGTCGAACAATGTTAACTGTAATTCGGTGGCGACCTGGACGACCTTACTAATCTGATCGGGTAAGCCTTCGCTTGCGGCGACCAATGCGAGGTTGATCTTGTTGGCGTCAAATGGTTCGCGTGTGCCATCGCGTTTGACGACGTTGATAGTACTCATGCCCTATTCCCCTATTCTTATGTTTTGGTGACATATCCGCCTCCCTCAAAGCGTTGCAAGAAGATCGCCTCACGGGTCACCCCTGGGGTCGAGCAAACTCTACTTGCAATATGTCTATTTTGATTGAACTGCTACATATGTAGTGTCTGTGTAGTACTATATGCCCCCATATATGGTTTTTCAACCCTTTTTACAAGTTTTTATTACTACACAGTAAAACATAAGCTAAATAACACCGTATAGTGTGCTGTTTCTAATTTACAACGCTATATGTAGCGTTTTACGTTGCATTTTGGCAATTTTGCTGAATACGCTCGACGGGAGCATAATTGTCTGTGTACGTTTGTGACGTCTGAAGATTAAGGGGTGAAGATTCTGCCCATTGAATTGGACGATTACTATAGGCAACGATCATATTAGATTTTAGGCTCGTTGCTTGGTGAGTTTTATATGCGGCATACTTCATACTTTGTCGATATGGCGCATCAAGCGCCTTTAATAGCTCACTACATGATCCGTGCGGGCTTGCAATCATGTTAACGACAACGACACCGCCATCCGCCACAAGTCGGTCTATTTGTTGGCCATACTCTTTCGTCATCAAACTAAACGGCACGCTAGAATCGCTATAGACGTCTACTAAAATCACATCGTACGTTTGCTCACTTTTATTGACATAAGTACGGGCGTCTTCAAAAATCATATTCACGTTCTTTGGATCAGTGTAATTAAAATATCTCCGAGCGATGCCGGCGAGCTCAGGATCTATCTCGACAACGTCCACTATGCTATCTGGGTAGGTTTTGGCAAGGTATTGTGGCAACGTAAAGGCGCCACCACCCAGTACAAGGATCCGGTCGTGATTTGGCGCTTGGGCAACCGCCTCTGCCATGCGCTGCGTATACCAAAACACTAACTTATTCGGGTCGTTAATATACACACCAGACTGCGTGCCGCTGGGACCGGTCGCGATTCCGCGCACAGGTTTGCCATCCAATGTTCCATTAAAAATTGAGTAGTGTGCACTCGCCGTATCAATATGACCAGGCGTTATGATCTGTAACGACGCCAAGCATACCAATGTAATAACGAAACTTACCACTGCCCGCTCTATCCAACGTACTTTTGGAAAAATCAACCAACTGCTCACCAGCAATAAGAAGACCACAACCGCAAACGCTTCCCTGGCGCCAATATACCCGAATAATATAAACCCGGTAATAAACGTACCGGTAATCCCCCCGATGGACTCAAAGGCGCTCAGACTGGCAAATGATTGGCCTGATGTCGCAAGAGAGGTTACTTTTAGCTTGACCAGATACGGACTAAGGATACCGATCAAGAAGCTGGTGGGCGCGAATAGTAACAACGACGCGACCACACCCTGAATGCGAGCATCCTCTACTGACTGCACGGTCGTATCAATCAACGATAGGTACGTTAAAAGCGTCATGGTAATCGTTGCCGCGATAGCCAAGCACAACCATGCGATGTCCGTCGCCTGATTGCGCGCATCGGCCATCTTGCCACCGACCCAGTATCCCAGACTTAGTGCCGCAATGATCACGCCGATCACGCTCGTCCATACATACGTTGAACTACCAATACTTGGCGCTAATACCCGCGCAGCTGCTAACTCAAATGTCATTAATGAGAAGCCACTTACAAAGGCGATTATAGGAAGAATAGGTAATCTCTTAAACATTAATTCTAGTGTATCAAATATTATGATTTATATAATTTTTGTGTTCAGGTTATATGCCAGCACGTCTTTATTCTTTATCCTTTATTACTTATGCTTTATACTTTTATAAGTCATGCAAGAAAAAAACAAACAACAAGGTTTTACAATCGTTGAACTGCTTATTGTTATCGTTGTCATTGGCATCCTCGCAGCTATTACAGTCGTTGCGTATAACGGTATTCAGACTAAATCGCGCACCGCGGCAGTAACAGCCAACCTACGTTCGATAGAAAAAGCCATGCTTTTATATCGTGCTGATTACGGTAAACTCCCTCTTGCGGCTGATTGGTACAGTGGCACAACGATGCCGCCAACGTCGCGCTGGTCGACGGAGATCATCGCTGGCCTTAAGGCAGAAAAAATCATTTCAACTTCCGCGTTAGATAAAGATCCATGGGGGCAATACTATTGGTATGATAATAACGATTGCTCGATTGGCAGTAGTGGATCTTCACCCGTAAAAAGCGTTGGGCCGGACGGGCTATTGAATACCGCCGACGATATTGGCATTACAATTCAGACGACTTGCTAGGTTATTTAGCGCAAATTAAATACAGCCCAAATGGGCTGTATTTAATTTGGCGGAGAGAACAGGATTCGAACCTGCGGTACCATTGCTGGCACACACGCTTTCCAAGCGTGCGCCTTCAACCACTCGGCCATCTCTCCGTGCTATTCATTATTTTAGCAGAGTAAATAATACTTGTGACTGTTATTAACCACTAAATTTTCGCGGTTGTATAATTCACGGCGTAGAATGGTTGCTTTTAAGATCGTCCCGTCACTATAATAAGGTGATGTCTAAAAAAACTCCTCCAGTTATCGAACTTCGTGGCCTCACCAAACGGTATGGCATGGGCGATGCCCAGCATAACGCTCTAGATGAAGTCGATTTGACGATTGAAAAAGGAGAGTTTATCACAATTATGGGGCCGAGCGGCTGCGGCAAAACTACACTGCTGAATATATTGGGATTGCTCGACAGGTCAGACGACGGTGAGTATTTATTAGATGGTAAATCCGTCGAAACACTCAGTAATGCGCGTCACGCACGCATTCGCAGTCAACAAATTGGCATTGTCTTCCAAAGCTTTAATTTGATTAATCGACTGACGGTAATCGAAAACGTCGCCCTCCCCCTTACATACAAGGGTATGTTCCGCACCAAACGCTTAATCATGGCTAGCGATATTCTCAAGAGTTTTCATTTGTCCGAGCGTGAATACTATATGCCATGGCAATTATCTGGCGGCCAGATGCAACGCGTTGCAATTGCCCGAGCGCTTGTAAATAACCCTTCGATCATTCTTGCCGACGAGCCAACAGGTAACCTAGATAGCAAATCCAGCCATATCGTCATGGAGGAACTATCCGACCTGCACAAACGTGGCAATACCATCGTTCTAGTCACCCATAATCCAAATCTGACTACCTATGCCAGCCGCGTGATTCATATGCTGGATGGTAAAATCGCAAGCGACACGAAACATCCCGTCGCCGTTGAATCCGAAACGGTAAAAAAACCGCTTAATAAAACGACTAAAGTCACCACAAAAAAATCGACTAAACCCCGGAAAAGGAAACAGGCAAAGAAATGACAAGTCTCCTTATATTCGAACATGTCCAAAATGCCTACTACTCTCTTCGTAGCACGAAACTTCGTACATTTTTAACTGTATTGGGCGTGACGATTGGCGTTGCTAGCATTACGACTATATTGTCACTGGCGGGCGGCGTGACAAAACTCGTTTCTAGCCAAATAGACGACTTGGGCGGAAACATTGCTATCATCCGGCCGGCAGTTGCGAGTAAATCATTAAACGACTATACAAGCCCGTCAACGGCGGGTGTTTTTACAACTAGCACGCTCACTGAAAAAGACCTTCGGGATATTGAAGCTATCGATAGCGTCGCAGCTGCTGCGCCACTGATGGTACTGAACGGCAGCCTTAAGGCAGCCACAAGCGGTACAAAGCCAGCCAACAGCACCATCGTTGCGACCACGCCGGCACTTCAAACGATTGCACATCTTACTGTTCGCGACGGCCAGTTCATCGACAGCGTAACCGACCAGTTCACTACTGTCATAGGTAGCCAGCTATCAATCGACCTTTTTGGTACCGACCAATCAATTGGGCAGACTTTTATGTTTCGTGGGCAAACATTCAGGATTATCGGCATCTTAGACCGCATTGATCACCCAATTAATTACAATAATATAGACTTCGACCATACGGCAATCATCAGCCTAGAAACAGGCAAAGGTTTTAATCAAGGCATCGCCCAAATCCAACAAATAAATGTCAGCGCACAGTCAATTCACGAACTGCCTCAAGTTATGACGACAATAAATAAACAGCTCCTAGCTAATCACCAAGGTGAAAAAGATTTCACCGTTATGTCAGGAAAAGAAGTAGCTGAGCCGACCAGCCAATTTTTCAAGGCTGTCACGGCGGTCATGACGGCAATCGCAGCTATTTCACTTGTCGTCGGAGGTATTGGTATCATGAACATCATGTTGGTCGGCGTTGCAGAGCGCACTCGTGAAATCGGACTTCGCAAAGCGGTTGGCGCCAGTAACGCAAACATCGTTTGGCAGTTCCTTATCGAAGCACTGATTATGAGTTTAATAGGCGGCGTCCTTGGCTATATTGGCGGCTACCTTATTGCATTTATCATCAGCACTGCCCTACCCTTTGATCCAATATTCACTTGGCAAATTGCCGCAATCGCCATCGGTGTTGCCGTAATGGTTGGTGCTATCTTTGGCCTATACCCAGCAATTCGAGCTGCGCGAAAAGATCCTATCGAATCACTTCGCCAATATCACTAGAATTGAATGGACTTTATACTAATTCTTTTTTGAGCTTTTCAATCAATGGCACAGGTGTCGGATCAACGCCATTCAAAATAGCGACGTAGATACTGACAAAGTCCGCTAAAATACTGGCCCATAACATCTGCGCAATCACTGTCTCACCAGCAAGATTAACGACAGTAGATTTTGGTCGCTGCCCACTTAATAAGCGGTCGCTAACTTCAAAGCGTTTCAAAATTTGTGGATGCTCTAAATGACTAACCAGGTCAAAGATGGCAAACGGCTTTTCAATAGGATGCGACGTCCATCCGATGAACTCATTGTGGTTAAATTCGGGTATCTCATTCCAATACGCCACGTTCTTGGCGTTTTCATTCCAACTGATTTTCCATTTATAGGCAACAGGTGACATTAGGTTACCGGCATAAAATACTGGGGTTTTACCAACGGCGTGAAGTGCTAGCTGTTTCGCGTAATTCTTGTCCGTCGTCACATCGCTCGTCCATTGCGAGGTTTCACTTTCCAGCCAATCCGTCTCGTTTTCAATATCTTCAAAGGTACTACTGTCTACTACGTCAAAATGAACTAATAATGCCACCAATGCCCGAAGGTTGTTGATGACTGCCATACGTGGCTGCAAATTCCCCGGCAACTCGACATAGGCGACGTCATTGGCCGTAGCAAGCTTAATTAACTCTCCACCCGCAGCAATCACTGCCATTTGGGCGCCGCGCTCGTTTGCTTCATTCAACCCGCTAAGCGTTTCTTCCGTGTTACCCGAATAGCTGCTAGCAATAACTAACGTATTAGCGTCAACATAATGCGGCAGACTGTACGTTCTGATAATTTCAAAAGGAACCCGTAATTGGTTTTTCAGCCAGGATTTAACAATCAATGCCGCTAAAGCCGAGCCGCCCATGCCAGCAACGACAACACGAGTGATTTCACGATGGTCATTCTCGCCGTTACTGACGTTCGCATCAAATCGAGCCTGGTCATATTGCTGCGCTGCGACTTGCAACGCTCCTTGTGGATCGCGTTGACCTATCACGTTTAAATCATCTAGCATTCTAGCCCCCTATTGCTCAATTTACTTGCGAGTTTTACTGTTACTATGATACAGTATTTATTAAAGAAGCATAAGTATTTATATCAGGGGTGGGCATGGATATTCAACCGCAAGCACAGCAATCAATTAGTGACGATCAAGAATTAGCCAAAGTATTGGCTGGTATTAACCAACAAGTAAACGAGGCGACAGACGCCCCGGCAGTTGAAGAAATTACCGAACTACCAACTCCTCCGGCGCCAGCACTTCCAGAGGATGCATCATTACCGGCGCCAATCACACCAGGGATACCTATCGTATCGAGCGATCTCGACTCAATCAAGAAAGACGCATTAAGTGAACTTCGGCCGCTTGTCGACAAGCTTGACGTGTCACCAGAAGAAAAATTTGATACGTACCTACTATTACTACGATCAACAGATGACCAAACATTGATCAGTCCTGCATTTGACTCGGCACGCGTCATTGCGGACGAAGCACGACGAGCACAGGCCCTCCTTGATATCATCAAGGAAATTGACTACCTCTCTGGTGCTACACAACCTGCAGCATAGTAACCTGTAATTTTATCCGCCGCCAATAAGATATCCCGCACATTTTACCGTGCGGGATATCTTATTTCAATTACGTAATGTACCTGCGCTTAAAAGCCCATGCCACCTGGCATACCACCGGCTGGCGATGGCGATTCAGCTTCTGGAACTTCTACGACAAGTGCGCCCATCGTTGCTGCAGTCGACGCGATTGATACGGCATTTTGTACCGCTTCTTTCGTCACGCGCGCCGGGTCAATCACGCCGGCTTTTTTAATATCAACCAATCCGTTTTGCGGACTATTAACATCAATACCAAAGCCGACCTTTCCTGCCTCTACTTGCGCTAGCAACGCTTCGCTATTCAGACCTGCATTTGCAGTGATCTGCAAGAATGGTTGCTTTAGTGCATTTTTCAATATCTGCCGTCCAGCACTAATACTATCTGACCCTTCAGCCTTCAAAGCAGCCGAAAGATTGACAAGTGTCACGCCACCACCGGCAACGATACCTTCGGCAAGTGCTGCTTTGGTTGCCGCGACCGCATCATCAACGCGGAATTTCTTTTCATCAATCTCAGTTTCACTAGCGCCACCAACCTTAATGACAGCTACCTTACCAGATAACGCCGCTGACCGCTTACTATATTGCTCTTTGTCGTATTCGCTCGTCGCGTTTTCGGCTTGAGCGCTGATTTGTGCGATACGGATAGCAACATCCTCAGACACGCCACCGCCTTCAATGATAGTTGTTTCGTCCTTGCCGACGATCACCTTGCGTGCCGTACCGACGACTTCTAAACCAACAGATTCGAATGACAAGGCTTGGTCTTCACTGACGACCGTTGCGCCAGTTAGTGTCGCGATATCCTGTAGAATTTCTTTACGGCGATCACCAAACGCAGGTGCCTTTACAGCAACCGTGTTAAACACACCCTTTAATTTATTTAATACTAAAATACTCAGAGCTTCACCTTCCACCTCATCAGCAATCAATACGACATCTTTTTTACCCGCCTGGGCTAGTTTCTCAAGCATTGGTAAAAACTCTTGAACGCTACTGATTTTTTTATCAGTAATGATAATGGCTGGCTTTTCATATACAGCTTCTTGACGGCTCGCGTCAGTAATAAAGAACGGGCTGACAAAGCCACGGTCCAGGCTAAACCCTTCGACAACTTCAGCTTCCAGTTCCAAACCTTGGCTAGCTTCAACGGTGACAACGCCGTCTTTACCAATTTTTTGAATCACATCAGCAATTAACTTACCGATAACTTCATCGCCGGCACTGATAGTCGCTACTTCCGCGACGCGGTCATGTTTGCCTTCAACGCTTTCAGCAAGCGTGTCTAATCGCTTCATTACCTCAGCACCAGCAGCTTCAATGCCTTTGCGCAGCTCCATCGGATTATGGCCTGCCGCGATCAAACGATTCGCCTCTTTCAAAATGCTATACGTCAAAATTGTCACCGTTGTCGTGCCATCACCAGCAACCTTGTTCAATTTCGTTGCGGCTTGTTTGATCAGTTCAGCGCCTACCTTGTAGCCAAGGGTTTCGTCATCATTTTCCGGCAGATCAATGCTCTCCGCCACAGTAACACCGTCATGTGTCACGGTCGGGCCGCCGTACCCTTTAGCAATCACGACATTACGGCCTTTTGGTCCGTAGGTTACTTTTACTGCGTCATACAGCGCTTTCGCGCCACCCAAAACACGAGTACGCGCGTCATCGTCATAAAAAATTTTCTTAGCCATAAATCAATTCTCCTTAAACTGTCGCAAGGACATCATCTTCTTTTACGAGTAAGTATTCGATACCGTCAATCGTTAGTTCGGTCGTGCTGTATTCTTTGTAAACGATCTTGTCGCCTACTTTTATGCCCTTTATGTCAGGACCAACAGCTTTTACTTCTGCAAGTGCCGGCTTCTCTTTTGCCGCTTCTGGTAAATAAAGTCCGCTTGCAGTCTTGGTCGGGGCAACTTCGCGTACCGCAACGACACGATCTGCCAGAGGTTTAATTGGTGATGTCATAATAATCCTCCATTAATTTTATTTAATTCGTAATTACTATTGTAGACAAAAAAATTAGCACTTGCAAGGCGCGAGTGCTAATTTTACGTTAGGAGTATACTCTACTCGGTTTCATCGATATGCTTACGCGCCCGCAGTTTGCGTGTACGCAAAGCACGTTGTGACAATTCATCAGGATCGACACCGATACCCATCAACTCTTCATAATAATTAAAACCTCTATCTTCTTCGGTACGCGGCTCTAGGCTAAGTGTCATGATGCTTTCTTTTCTATTTTTATCCTCGTTATAATC
>JAQGHC010000030.1 GCA_028289015.1 Candidatus Saccharimonadota bacterium
TTTAGAGAAATACTATTACTACTAAAGCTCGGGTCTGTTTCCGTATGCGGCATTACTTACATCTACTTTCGTGTTTATGTTATCATTGTATCAATAATGACAAAAATAGCCATCATTGAAGACGACACTGTAATTAATCAAATGTACCGCATGAAATTTGAGGCGGATGGGTTTGAAGTGCAGTTAGCCGACAATGGTAAACGTGGCGTCGCACTGGTTGAATCTTTCCAACCTGACCTTATCTTGTTAGACCTTTCAATGCCTGAAATGACCGGTGATGAAGCACTAGCTGAAATTCGTTCACATGACTGGGGTAAAAATATTCCCGTTATCATCTTGACCAACTTAGGCGAAGAAGAGGCGCCAAAAAGCCTTCGATCCCTTGGTATTCATAGCTACATCGTCAAAGCAGACCTGACACCAAGCCAAGTTGTTGGTCGCGCTAAAGAAGCACTCGATATTAAATAGGCTTATTCAGCTTTTGCGGTAACTTTCGTCGCTGCCTGAATGACGCCGTCACATAAGGCAGCGATAGTTAACGGACCAACACCGCCTTTTTCGGGGGTCATATTCAAATCATCACGAGCTCGGACAGTCTGATCGGTGTCACCAACGATAACGCCATTTTCGCTTGCCGTCCCTGCATCGATAACTGTTGCGCCGATTTGCACCATTTCGGTAGTGATTAAGCCTGGCACGCCAGTTGCTGTCACAATAATGTCACTTCTATACAAAATGCCCGCGATATCCGGCGTCGTGTCATCTACCACGGTCACATTGTAATTGCTCTGCTGCCAAATATGAGCAAGCGGGGCACCGACTAAACGTCCGTTACCGACGATCGTAATTACTTTGTCGCGCAAATCGATCGCATACCCCGACAGTAGCCAGTTGATCGCCGTCGCAGTCGCACTGTCGTAATGCGCGTCTTTGCCTAGCCCGTCAACATCTTTCTCAGGAGCAATCAGATTAATAATACCGTCCGTGAGTGAAGAATCCGCCAAAGGGAGCTGAACGATAATGCCATGCACCGACGGGTCTGCGTTTAGACGCTCAATCGCTGCTGACATGTCAGGTTCGTCTAACGTCTCAACCGCAGTTTCGATCAAAATCTCTTCTGCATACCGCTGTTTCATACGGATATACGTATCTATTACCGGTGACGCGGTGGTACTTTTAATAATCACAAGACGGGGAAAAATATGCGACGCTTGACGCAGCGCACGGACCTGTCGCGCCTGACGCTCTTGGATATATCCAACTATTTCTGTACCGCTTAATATTTTAGCCATTACTCTCTATCTTATCATCGTGGTAAAATAAAGGCTAAGAGAAAATAATATGGAGAACAAATGAACCTACTGTCGCTATTCGGCCAAACGTCAAATGATATGTACGCTGTAGACATGTCTAACATTGCATCGGACGGTGTTATTCTAGGGATTACTATATTCTTCATTAGCATTGCAGTCATTGCATATGCGATTATTTCCTACCTTTTAAGTCGCATTTTTAAAAAAGCAGGCATTCCGGGTTGGAAGGCATGGGTGCCGGTATACAGCACTTGGGTGACACTTGAGCTTGGAGGTCAAGCGGGCTGGCTTTCGCTGCTGTTAATCACCCCTTCGGTGGCGAACTTATTATCTTCTACACCGGGCGCAGATAACGTTACTATCGCGCTGTTTGTCGTATCCGTTATCATTTGGCTTGTTGCAACCGTATATCTATACATCGCCATGTACAAAATCGGACAGCATTTTGGCAAAGAAGACTACTTCGTCCTATGGGCCATCTTTTTACCAATCGTCTGGTATGCTTGGTTGGCGTTTGATCAATCGACATGGAAAAAATCTCCTATTACGGCTAAATTTGACCATTCGCAAAATAAAAACGACGATAGTCATTCCGCACCACCGACTATGTAGTATAATAAGCGGCAGACTATACAGCCTACTCGCTTACAACTTATAAGAAACTTCTATATCTATGAAAAATGAACTTACCCCACTTGGTCAGCAATTTATCGCGAGCTTGACGCATAGCCGCGCTATCGCCGCTGAAAAAAATAAAGTAGATACATCCGCAGAAAAGGTGCACGTTGTCGGTGGTGGCGGCACGATCGTTGCCGCATACGAGCAATTTCGCAATGCCGCCGAATACACTGAAGAACATTTGTTATTACAGCGTGCAATTCGTCGCTACTACAAACGCTTATTCCTATCTCAGGACCGCAATCAGCTTGCACATAGCGCAGAAGAGTTGATTGTCGAACTGACGCTGGCTGGATACCTAGCAAATGATTCGATTCCCCACAAGCTGCTGTCAACTATCGACTCGCTGGCGACAGTCTACTTTGACGCGCACGTGCAGTTGCAGTTGCAAAATAATACCCATTTTAAAGAGGCATGGACACTGGACGTCTTATCAGTTCGGGTCGAGGACACTCTTCATGACCTGACAGATGAAAATATTTTTGCACAATTATGTTTTGATCATTTCATTTCAACAATTGACATGAACACACTTACGAAGGATACGAATACGAGCGACGCTGAACCTGCATTGTTCGTCGCTATCCATCGTTCACTACTTCGTTCGGGCGATGCGACAATCCGCACGGCGCTTCTTGACCGCTATCGCCAAACCCCTGAAACGCTTGAAAGCTACGTCGCAGTCAATCATCAGATTGATCAGTTATTCGATGCGGATACTACTGATAAACTAATGCGAATCGTGACGCGACGCGGTGCGCCGCTTCGTGTTTTTCGACATATGCTTAGCGATCAAGAGAATGTTGATAGCCTTTTGCAATCACAGGCAAACTTTTTATCAAGCTTTGAAGCGCAAACGAACAAAGAATATGAAAGCATCGCTCATCGTATTAACCGTGGCATCATCAAAAGCGTTATATTCTTAATTATTACGAAAGTAATAATCGGCCTTGCAATCGAAGTGCCGTATGACTATGCCGTGCACGGCGGAATCATCTTACTGCCACTGATTATCAATTTACTCTTTCCACCGCTATATATGATTTTACTTCGTCTGACATTGGTATTGCCTGGCTATGCGAATACAGCTGCCTTGGTTGACCGTATTGACGCGATTTTCTATGGGCAGCCGGCACAGTATCTTACCCGTAAACGTGGCGGTCGATTCGGCGTTGCGTTCAATATTGTTTACGCCGCAATTATCATCGGCGTCTTTGGTTTAGTTAGCTGGTGGCTCATCAGCCTTGGATTCTCCTTCCTTCATCTGCTTATCTTCTTTGTCTTCCTCTCCACTGCAAGCTTCCTTGGATTCCGCTTGTCGCGTATGGTGAGAGAAATTGAAGTAGTCGACGCCGACCAAAACGGCATTACTTTCGTGCGTGACGTACTGTATATGCCTTTCGTCGTTGTCGGCCGCTGGATTAGCGAAAAGTATGCCAAAGTAAATATTGTTGCCACTGTACTTGACCTTGTCATCGAGTTGCCACTCAAAACCGTTCTGCGATTAGTTCGTCAATGGGGCGCTTTTATTAGCAACAAAAAAGACGAATTATAGTACATATTTACAAATCCACCCCTATTTGATATAGTCTTTAGAGTTACATTGCCAGCTTTTATTTGAAGTCGCACCTTTTACACTACACACAACATATACGGGCCAGTAGCTCAGCTGGTTAGAGCACCTGCCTCTTAAGCAGGGTGTCGAGGGTTCAAGTCCCTCCTGGCCCTCCAAGCATAAGTGTCATAACAGACTTCTTCGGAAGTCTTTTTGTTTGGTACAATGAATCTTATGGATAACGCAAAATATATTGAATTGGTCAAGACGGCGTTAGGATCTACTAAGAATAGGATTGAGTGTATTATTAATGTTGCCGCAATTGAATTACCGAAAGATGCCGATCCATTAATAGCACTCATTCACGGTGACGCCCTACAGCTTCAAGATGCGATAAATTATGCTAAGAATGATGATCCTGTCTCCCCTAGCGATGAAGCTATTTCAAAGCTCAGCGCTGCACTATCTATCAAAATTAAGCAAAAATTGGAAAGATACCTCGCCGACTGGGACGACGGCAATACCTACCGCTATTCATTTGACCTAAAAGCGACCTACGGTACTTTTAAAAATGACCGAGGAGAGGTGGAGTATATCGATGTTATCAATCGAAATACATCGATAGAAACAATTGAAGACGCCGTTCGGTCTGCACAAGAGTGGGAATCGCAACTCTTAGAAAGGATTAAAATTTATGCTGATCAAAAAACTAGCCATAAACGTATCTCAGTTAAACCAACGTATGTCATACGAGACAAGAAATTACATAAAGTCGCCGCTGGAACATTAGAATTTAGTGACGGCTCTGGCATTAGCACTTGGCTCAATCAAATATAATTTAGTTGCGATAAGGTCGACTGTGGCCCTCCATAGAAATAAGATCTGTCCGCTAGGATAGGTCTTATTTCATGAAGCAGATTACTAAGCCGACTACTAACTACTGCCAGTTGCCGTTCGCGTCACGCTGCTCATACCTACCATTCCAAAACTGCAGATTAGGGCACGAGGCTTGCGCGTTGCGTGCGATTGGCGCCAACTGCTCTATTGCCGCAGGGCTGGTATGGATGCGGATTGGCGCGTCGTCAAAATCCGAGACCAAAACAATGCCCGTCGCATCATATGCTTGTCTGGCGGCGTCACCATCGTCTTCAATGTTTGAACCTGGGTAATAAAATCCGATCACCTTACATGCACCTAGGACTTCTGTAGCTTGTTCGACTGTTAATGCCTTATATAATAGCCCGCTACTAAATGCTTTTGATGAAGAGACATTTCCACAACGTTCGGGGGCATTTCGCGCCGCTTCATCCACCGTCGCAAGATCCTCTTTTGCTATATAACTTTCGTACGACTTCCACGTAACATTGTCGGCAGAAGTAATAGAGGGTGGAATAGTACCCGTTCCCTCACGAACAGATTGGACCTCGCAATTATTTATGCGTTTGATCGCTTCTGCTGTTGATATCGTTTTTTCTTGATAATAGTCTGCCGTTGCCTGACCGCTAGAGTTATAGATTATCGACCATACAAAAAGCCCAATAACAACGGCACCAATTGCAAGTACGGCAATTGGCAAAATTAACTTTTTGCCACGGGGCTTACGCTTTACAAGATAGATAATCGCCAAGATAATGTCGACCAATAAAAACACGGGGGTCAAAAGCAGTAATGGAATTAACGCAAACGCAATAAATTCCGTGCCCGAAGCGCCGTCTTGTGCCATTTTAACCAGACCAGCCATAATGATTTCATATACTATCACCGGTGCAATCGTGAGAAAACCAAATATAATTGCAATGATAAGCCATTTCTTAGAAGGTCTTGAAACTGGCATTGCTAGAGGCAGCGAATTATAGGCTGGACCGCCCTGTTGAAGATTTGGAGCCTCATCCTTTGATTGATTGGTGTTGCCTGAGTTTGTGTCGGGTGTCATTTAACTATTTTTACCGATTACGTTTATTGACTTCAGTGTATCATTAATTACTGACGCTCACTGGATTTCCTGCCGCAATGCCTGATATAGCCATACTATTACGTTCAGCATCAAATCGTATCAGCTTAAACGCGTAGTGGAGATTACTGCTACTCAGGAATAGACACCTATTCTATACTCGTATTATGAATGTCGAAAGTTGAAATTCAGTTGCAATAACGTGCAGGATCGCCACCCACCGACCAACCAGTCTGAGTTCACCCAATGTTGCCGATGCCTTTTCAAGCACTTCTACCCACCCGGCAAACGCAGATCAGTTAAACTAAAAGTTACTTACTGAAGTTTTAATTTAGTGAGAAAAATCAGGATTTTCACTAAATCTAAATTATCCAACTGAACGAAGCTGACCACGCCTATGTTAATCGATTGATCCACGGTCAATGTGTTGAGCTTATCTAGACAGGGTAGTTATATTGTCAATTTTCAAAGCTCGGACCTCATCAGTTAACGAAATAACGTGATAAAATCCTTGCATGTCAAATGTATATATTCCGATGACTCCACCTTTTCCAGCTATTAACCTACAGCCCCTAGGGGCATAGCATAAATACCTTCTCATTATACGTAGATTTTTATTGTTGATCTATTACTCACTTGATGTTAATATCTAGATAATCCCGAATCAATCGACTCGACTCGACTTACTCACCTACTTACTACTGACTTGGATTAACTAAAAAGCAGACATAAAAATCGGCTTAATAACACTTCTTAATTTTTATATCAAACCTTAGTATTCGCTTAGCGAATACTACTTGTTCAGATTAAACCATGAAAAAGGATTATTAAAAATGCAAGAAATATCAGTTATTGGCCTAGGATATGTGGGTCTTCCTTTAGCGGTACAAGCGGCTGAAAAAGGCTATAAAGTTAACGGTATCGATTACAACAAAGAGCTCGTTGATACGATTAACGACAGGCGCTCACCGTACGTGAATGATGTTCGGTTCGAACGAGCATTGAGTCGCGTGTCTTTAAGCAATTTCAACGCCACCTCTTCATACGAGAATATCGCAAATTCCGATACGGTCATTATCTGCGTGCCAACGCCAACTGAAAACAACGTTCCCGACCTTTCCATTGTATCTAAAGCCTCCGAGCAAGTTGCCGAGCATTTGCGCGAGGGCCAGCTGATTGTACTTGAGAGCACGGTCAATCCAGGCGCCACGCGCTCGGATGTACTGCCCACACTAGAAAACATATCTGGATTGAAAGCAGGAAATGATTTTTCACTCGCACATTGCCCTGAAAGAATCGACCCCGGGAATGACCGTTTTCATGTGGGGAATCTTAATCGCGTAGTAGGGGGCATGACGCCGGCGTGTACAGATAAGGCTACGAGCTTTTATAAAAGCATCATCGATGCAAAAATCCTTCCGTTAGGTTCTTTGGAAGAAGCTGAATTTGTCAAATCTTGGGAAAACAGCCATAGGAATGTAATGATCGCACTCGCAAACACCGCGGCAATATTGTGCGATTCTATGGATATGAACATTGATAATGTGCTGCAGGGCCTAAATTCTAAGGTCGAACAATTTGGATTATCTCTCGCGTCGCCTGGCATCGGCGTCGGTGGGCACTGCATCCCAGAAGATATTCATTACGTAATACGTAGCGCCAGAGAGAGCGGTATAGATACTAGGTTCCTTGACTCCGCTGCCGACCTGAACGACAAGATGCCACGCTATGCCGTACATCAGCTACAAGAACTGGTGGCAGAGCGAGGGAATAAGCTCGAAGACCTTAATGTCGCGCTACTTGGCCTGGCCTACAAACCTAACATTGGTGACGCTCGCCGAAGTCCAGCAATAGAGGTTGCTCATCAGCTTGCTCGTTATTCAAATTCCCTGTCAATGCATGACCCATTTGCAGCTAAAACGAAAGAAACCATAATTCATGGCGCGAGAAGATACGACACTATAGAGGAAACATTGTCGGCAGCAGATGTAGTATTCATTGGTACCGCACACGATGAATACATTACGGAGCTTACGCCCGATTTACTAAAGAGACATGGTATTAAATACCTTTACGACGGCAGGAACTGCATAGGCGAACAGACGGTGACTTCAGCGGGAGTCATATACCAGGGTGTTGGTAGATAATATGATGATGGAAATAAGAAGAATCATCAGATGGGAAAAGAAACATCATTTAATCCCCCACTTCATCGTTCTCGTTCTTCTTAGCTTCGTTCTCGCCAAGGCATTCTTTAGAATAATCGAAATTGATCCTTTGTTTTTTACATATGGCATTACAGTAACATACGTAGTCACCTTGCAATTTTTTATTGCATTCTATTTATTCAAAGACCCCTATAAAATTTCACAAAAGAGAAAATCACAGGGTCAAATCCCTTTGGATGATAAAAAACCATATCTTGTTAGCTGTCTTGTTGCTGTATATGATGAAGAAAAGATTATTGAAAAATGTGTCGAATCGATATCACTGCAAACTTATTCGAATATTGAAATAATTTTCGTTGACGATTGCAGCACAGATAATACTGGTAAAATTCTTGACGACCTAGCCAATAAATATCCCATCCGAGTATTACACCTATCGTCGAATAGCGGGAAGAAAGCCGCACTTGCTGAAGCTGTATATATGTCTTCGGGTGACATAATCGCCATGACAGATAGTGATTCAACATGGTCGCCTACTGCAATAGAACACATGGTCGAAATTTTTAGGTATCACGAAGACGTGGGGGCCGTCAGCGGATATAGCCGTGCGATGAATGCTAGTACTAATTTCCTAACTAAGGTACAAGATTCATGGTATGAAGGCCAGTATTCCGTGAGAAAGGCGTTTGAAAGCCATTTCGGCGTAGTTTCTTGTGTCTCAGGTCCATTGGCTGTATTCCGGCGAGAAGCTATATATAATTATATGCCAGCTTGGGAGAATGATAAGTTCTTGGGTCAAGAGTTCAGATTCGCGACCGATAGAACTCTGACTGGAATAGTATTAGGCGCACCATACATCGGAGAGAAATTGCGCTCGAAGTACACTTCATCTAAATTTATGGAGAAGCTGTATCCGATAAGAAAATATAAAGTTGTATATACAAAATTCGCAAAAGCACGCACGCACGTTCCTGACACGTTTAGTCGGATGTTGAAACAACAAGTACGATGGAAAAAAAGCTTCATACGAAATACCTTTTTTACTGGCTCATTCTACTGGCATGCGCCCTTTATACCAATGATGGTCTATTACCTTCATATAATTTTTGTAGTCGTCGGGCCGTATATTGTCTTTCGGCATCTTATATATCTCCCTTCACAGGGAAACACATATACTTTCATGCTATATATTGCTGGGATAATTTTTATCGGCTTCATGTTTGGCCTAGCCTTCAAACTTGAGAACCCGCAATCCCGTCGCTGGGTATATCGACCATTCATGAGTTTAATCTCCACGCTAATCTTGAGTTGGCTTATCTTTTATTCCGCTTTCACAATTAAGAATATGAAATGGCATAGAGGATAATTATGAAAGCGCGGACGAAGCACATACGAGACTTTTTTAGAAAATTAAAGGTTAAAGAGCCTAAGGTGAAATACCTTTTTTTTGCAGAGCTGGTAGTATTCCTAGTGGTGATTCTTATCTTTACAGTTAAGATAGCGAACTATTTTGGCGTCGAGACTTTTAAAATCAAAAATGTCGCCGAAAACATATCATCTTACACTAATAAAGAGCTGGAATATCACTCCCAAAATAAACTATTTAGACAATGTCCCGACAAGCTGCAGAAAATCGATGTCGGTCGCAGTTACGTTTGTCGGAGTGACACGGAAGAAAATGAAAGCGTCCGCATTTACGACACGTACGATAAAATTTCAAATGAAAGGGAGTACATATACGGAGAAGCCGCACGGGGAAATCTGGAAGAAGCTAGACTTTTAGTCGACGAAAGCAAATTCGATTTTGGCCGTAACGAGCCTACTAAAATTGAAAATATCACCTGGAGGGAAGACCCTTATAATGACAGATACTGGAGATTCAACTTTTATGGACTCCAGGCCTTAGACGACCTAGCTGCGGGATACGAGAAAACGAAGGATAGAGCATATTCTAAAAAGGGACAAGATATAATTCACAGCTTCGCATCCGTAGGCGTCGAAGCGGGCCATTCTTGGGACGATAACCACGCAGTAGCCTTCAGGACTATGTCCCTTATTAACTATTGGTGGAAAATGCGTCAGAATGACGCTCTTGATATCAACACTAGCAATGAAATAATTACACTATTAAAATCCCACGGAACTTTTCTCGCCGACCGAAACCATTTTGAAGCCGCACACAATCATGGCGTGAACGAAGCTGCTGCACTCTTACTGCTCGCCCATACCTTCCCTACTTTGTCAGGAGCAAATCACTGGAAGCAACTTTCTCACCAAAGAATCCAAGACACGTTAAATGACCTTATCGACAAAGATGGCGTCTTAATTGAAAACTCTCCTTTTTATCATTTTTACACTTTGAGGAAGTATTGGAATATTTATACTTACGCTAAAGAACAAAACATAGACATGAGCCCGTTACTTAAAACAAAAATTGACCAAATGGTCAATTACGCCACGTACATTCTTCAGCCTAACATGCATCCGCCGACAATTGGTGCCAGCTTAGACTCTGAAATATTTTATAACGAAGAGTATGAAGAAATTGCCCATGAATACCCTAACTTTAAATATATTTTGACCCGAGGGACGTACGGCAAAGCGCCTTCAGCAAAAAATGGCGTTTTCTATACAGCGGGCGAGGCGATACTCCGAAGTGAATTCTCAAAAGGATTTGACAACCATGTTCAATCAGTATTCCATGCAGCAGACTACAGATCAGACCATAGCCATTTAGACGCCTTAAGCGTAACTCTGAACTCCGGCGCTGATAGGGTACTTATCGACTCCGGCCTATACGCTTATGAAGATGATGTCGTAAGTCAATACTTCCAAGGTACTAGTGCCCACAACACAGTAGTAGTTGATGGAAAAAATCAGAGACCCGGACGATCGACACTCTCTTCCCTAGTAGAGAAAGATGACACCACAATCGCTAGCGGCTCACACGATCTGTATACTGACGTAAATCATAGTCGCTCAGCTATGTTAATAGGTGACCATACGTATGTTATCTATGACAAGCTTACATCTGAAGATACTCACACTTACACGCAAATTTTCCATCTCGACTCCAATACTAATGCAGTTAAAAGTTTAAAAGTACCCTCGACAATAGAAGCAACCTTGCAGCCAAGTAATAAGAATTTTCGGATAAGACAATTAGGAGTCGTAGATAATACCGAAGTATTTTCATCATCGAGTAAAGCGCCAGTCGGTGGATATTGCTCTACTCAATACAAAAAAATCAAAGAATGTCCGCAAATAAATTACACTCTCACCGGTAAAACAGTGAGCTTCATGACTGTAATAGAACTAAAGGAAAGAAATCAAAAATATACATATGAAAATAATTCCTTATCTATCTCCACCAACAATAATAAATCCTATAAAGCAAACTTTAGCACAACAGCCTCATCACCTGTTGAGATTACACCTGCGAATATAAAAATTTCGGCTGTCACTGAGCAGAAGACAAACATCGGACTGGTTATGAAGAACGGCAGTGCTACTGTCGATTACGTGCGGCTGCCGCTCAAAAAGTATGGATATAAGGGCATCGTGAGCATGCCAGCTCGATACCTTACTCAGCACTATGCCTATACCTTATCTTCCTCTGAGCTCAATAGGCTACAAAAAAACGATGGGTGGGACATCGTTAACCAGGGATATAGCAAGAATGATGACCTGACCGCAATTCTAGCGGAAAATAGGATTGATGATTACGAAAGTGATATCGTAAGAGGCGCCCTAGCCTATCGCGACATGGAACGCAACGCTAATCCACTATGGTTCTCACATGCAGGCAGCGTTGCAGACGAGCTCTCTAATGCTTCGAGTGTAAAATACTATCCTCTTAATTTTGCTTTAGATGAAAAACGCACTGCAGATAATACTGCGTCTTCATACAACGTAACTGACGATACTACCGTAGATGAGGTGAAGCAACAGATTGACAACGCAATAAATAATAAGCAAACGCTAATGATTACATTCACAAGATTCAACTCCGTAAATAATGGTGACGGATTCTATATAGGAAATTTTGAAGAAATTCTTTTATACATGAAAAAACGAGAAATCACTGCGAGTAATCTAACTGAAATAGCCGAATCACTAGGTTACACCCTAGAGGCTAACAGCGAATTTAACGATGGAAAATTGACATCTATTTCACCTCGTCTTGAGATTATAAACGGAAAGAAATGGTACGAATTCTGGCGATAAGCCTACCTGCTCATTTAGGGTGTTAGTAATTTAAAAAGTACTCTCATGCTGCATAGCCTCAGTTGCGATAAGATCGACTGTGGCTCTCCAAGATCATTACGTACAATGGGACTTCAATAGAAGTCCCATATAGCTGGATACTAGTCCAGCCCCATTACAGCTTTCCATTGTAATAATATTTGATACAATAACGCCGCATGACAGAGTTTTCTACATACATTGGATGCCTGACGCTAGCTTACCTAGGCGAGTTTCGAATCAATCTCATATTAGGTGCTCCAATTGGCAATAAGCAATTCGTAGATATTAGCGCATGACTACTTCAACCTAAAAGTCAAACAAGTCGCCTAGGAAATTTTCTTTCTTGTGTTTTTTGTGGTGATGTCCCTGGTTATCATGTCGTGGCTCATGTCGATATTGACTATCGGCTGACCTCGGCTGCTCATAATTTCGGCGATCATTGAGCGGTTGAGTCGCGACGGGCGCAACAGCGGAAGCCTCGCTTCGTTCGATAATCTTATCCAATTCACCGCGATCCAACCAAACACCACGACACTGTGGGCAATAATCTATCTCTATTCCCTGTCGCTCGGTCATGACTAAATTATTATTATCTAATGGACATTGCATATATTACCTCCAATTTTTACTTCTATTCTACTATAGGTGTCTCTCTGTACCATTATACTATTGCTCTGTGTTTTTATTCTTTAATGCATTGTACGATACTCAATAAATATGGTATGGCAGTTGATGCATACAAGTAATGATTATACGATAGACACCAGCGGAATAGTACTTTAACTGAAAAAAAGGGGGGGTGAGAAATGAGCGTCCTAAAATGGTTTTTCGGGGAAGCAAGATTCGGAGTAGTGGCCTTTTTCATCACTGCTGCGGGTCTGACGTATGGCTTCTCTAAACTCAGCGTTAGAGAAACAGCCATCACCGGATCGTTTGTTCGTGCGGCGGGGGTAACTGTAGCGACAGCAAGCTTTAGCGATAAGACCACCACACCCGCCACCGGCTTCACCTACACTGTCCGCACAGTAGACGCCGGTGGTAATGCAATACTTAATGAAATTCAACGTCGCTAGCGTCAATAGACAAACAGTTAAATCTGCCAAATTACACCTGTACGCTACCAACCCGTCAAACGTTGGCGGAATATTGAAGCGCGTCTCCAATACGACCTGGACCGAAACCGGCGTCACCTGGCATACCACACCCGCACAAGATACTAGTACGATGGCTTCCTTGCCAGCCATCACGCAAGATACATGAATAGAACTAGATCTTACCTCGTTAATCACAGATGATGGTACATATGCAATTCGCCGCAGTTCGACATCCGCAGATGGTGCTGGGTATAACAAAAAAGAGTTCACGACGAATAAACCAGAACTTGCACTTACTGTTTAATAATCAATATCCGTCCGTCACAATGCTAAGAAAAATACGTTTTTGCTATACTTACCCATATGCCTCACATAATAAATAAAGAAACAGCACAGACACTACTCGTTGACCGCCTTGTTAACATCGCCGCCATCGTTCATCCACTTACTGCGCTGCCCCAGGTTTATTCGATTTACTCAACCCATAATGTTGCTGGCATATCATTATGGACATGGCTTGGATTTATGTTAATCGGATTCGTTTTTTTAGCGTACGGCATTACACATCACTTGAAGCCGATCATACTTACGCAAGTCCTCTGGTTCTTTGTCGACCTAATGGTTATTATTGGCATCATACTATACCAATAAGTCAACGAATATGCCGGCCGCGCTAAAAAAATAAAAAACCTGTATACTAATTACTAATGCTTGACTCTGTCTTCACTCAATTAAGCCTAGTAATCGTTGTCGCCGGTGTGGTGTCGATCATCATGCGCATATTAAATCAGCCCCTTATCATGGGTTACATTATTACTGGAATTTTGGTTGGACCAACGCTTCTCAACCTCATTCATGAAAAGGATGCCTTTGAAACATTCAGTGAAATTGGCATTGCACTACTACTGTTTATCATCGGCCTCGAATTAAGTATTACTGCAATAAAACGGCTCGGTAAACCCGTATTCATTACCGCCTTGGCACTACTTGGCGTAATGATCTCGATAGGGTATTTAATCAGTACCGCATTAGGGTTTACGCCCACCGAAGCGATCCTTACCGGTTTTGCGTTATTTTTTAGCAGCACAATTATCATTGCGAAAGTTTTAAGTGACAAAAAACAATTGACGCGCTTGAATGGCCAGTTAGCTATTGGCGTTATTTTAATCGATGACGTCATTGCGACATTCGCACTACTATATGTTACGACAAATACCGGCGGTGGCTTAGACTTACTAGACGTTGGATTTTTAATCCTTAAGGGGTTGATGACGGCCGCCGTTCTTATACTGCTCGGTGCGAAAATATTGCCAAAGTTTACAAAATTTATCGCCTCGTCCCAAGAACTGCTATTCATATTCGCACTGGCCTGGGGATTCGGTATCGCATCTCTTGTTAATGCAATTGGCTTCTCTGTTGAAGTTGGCGCACTGTTTGCTGGCGTCACCCTCGCCCATCTGCCGTATGTACACCAGATCGGGGCAAAGCTAAAACCGTTACGAGATTTCTTTATTATCCTATTCTTTATTAGTCTTGGGGAAAGTCTTGAACTGAACAACCTTGCATCTGCCATCATTCCGGCATTAATCCTGTCAGCCGTCACAATTGTAATTAAGCCGTTGGTAGTTATGACGACATTAGGACTGTTACGTTACACTAAACGCACAAGTTTCATGACAGGTATTAACCTGTCGCAGATTAGTGAATTTTCCATTATTTTAATCGTTCTTGCCCATAGTGCAGGCCTGGTTAGCTCACAGCTTAGTGCGATCATCACGCTCGTTGCAATCATTACGATCGCTACCTCTACGTATCTGATGAAATATGATGACGCAATTTTTCGAAAGTTCGAAAAGCATTTGCACTTGTTTGAACGCAGCATCGTTAATGAATCGCAACATCGTGCCAAAGCGTATCCACTTGTGTTATTCGGTTTTTTAAATGGCGGCGACAAGTTCTTAAAGACCTTTCATGCTATGGGAGAACGCTTTGTTGTCGTCGATTACGATCCAGAGGTAATTGAGAGCTTAGAGCGCAAGCGCATCGAGTTCTTATACGGAGACGCGACCGACCCCGAACTGCTAGCTGATATAGATTTTGAAAAAGCCAAGCTTGTCGTCAATACGATCGCCGATCATTTTGTTAACGTCGCGTTAGTCCGATATGTTCACCGCCATAATCCGGACGCTATTATGATCTGCTATTCCAATGACTACAACGAAGCTGCCGAGCTGTACAAATTAGGCGCCAGCTACGTCATGCTACCTCATTTTATCGGCTCAGAACAACTAAGCTCGTTCATCCACACTCACGGCTTAAACAGACAAAGTTTTGAAATCTATCGCAAGAAACACCTCGCCGACATAAACAAAGATAGCCTTATTTAAGAGATAGCACATCATCAAGTGTCTTGGCATTTACCGTGATGTTCACAGCTGATACGGCCCCAGATTCCTTAATCGTTTTTTCTAGCTGAGACTTAGCTTGGGCGGCATCGCGCGCTCCAGAAAGTCGAAAGGTCACCGCATCTAGCGTTAAAGGTGACTGCCAAAGTGCTTTATATAACTTCGAGGCGCCATATCATTCAGATTTTCCAGTAAGCGACGCCTGCATTGTTCTCTCGATAGGACTGGTCACTTGCACGACCTTACTTACCGTGACGACACTGTCTTCGTAGCCGGTTGCCTTTCCCGCTCTACTGTTATTACCTATCGCGATATAGGCAATCTTGACCTGCTGCTGGGTGATGGCAGGGAGACGAGGCGGAAACCGCTATTATTTATTATTTTTGCTCGCTGACAGGGGTAGAGGGCGCATTAGCACTTTGCTGCCAGGGAGTAGTAAGCGCCCACATGACCCCCCAAATGAGGGCAGCCAATATAATGATAGCTGCAATAACAAGAAGGTGTTGCGGTAAGCGAGACTTAATATTCATATTTCTGTCCTTATTACTATCTTTATTATAATACTTACTGAAATGTCACGTACGTTTAATCATAATTACACTACTAAAATAGCGCCGAAAGTTGGCGCTATTTTAGTATCATTGCAATATAACTTATCGAAGTCGCTCGACCGCATCGTTCGCACGATTGGCCATACTTTGAGCTTCACCTGCCTTATCGAGCGCAGTGATAGCTAAAACCAAGGCGATCACTGAGGCAATCATCGCTAAAGTTGAAAGTAATTTTGCGAGCTTTGACTCAGAATGTGCCTCATGGACATCCTTGCGCAGTTCGTGTGCATTGTTATATTCTTCTGGCATAATAATCTATCTCCTTTATTACTATCGTGACTATAAGTATAGGAAATGACATTTATTTGGAATGTAATTTTTTTTACTAAAGTAAAATAACCATTAAATTTTTCTTAAATATAGTTGTGTCTGCGAAACCGAATTGCAAAACGGACCAAGGAAGAGGACCTGTCTTTCGATGAGCCCTTTTCCTTGGTATCGCACACTAGTCACTGTTAGAACCACACTGTCACAAGTTGAATGTCCGACATCACCTATCTACCGCATTAACAAACTCAGCTCAAGTCATGGCGCGAGAGTGAGCGCTCCGTCATCAATAGTGATAAGTTCAACTTCATATTCACATAGGCTATCTAACTATTATCTTGCTGCGGCTTACATTAATGACCGCGTACGTTACCATCTCTTGCCTCTATCCATAGTGAGTAGTGCTACGAAAGGTATTTTCTACAACTAAAAGTTTCTTTCGTGATATAATCTGCCTAGGCATGGGTATTATACTTTTGCGTGCGATACACAATAGCATCGATATGACAGATAAAGATTACATTTTTTGGTACAAACGCAACATAGGCTGGATACTTATCGCTTTTTTTTGTGCCGTACCAGTAATATTTTGGCTGTCCATGCATACAATAAGTGATTCGTTCTACAATATGTCACAGACGTTCCTCAGTATTGGAAAGCTCGTCGGCCTGGTGGGCTTTATTCTTTACTCAATTAATATGGTCTTAACGCTACGACAACACTGGCTGGAAAATATATTCAACGGCCTTAATCGTGTCTATATTGCCCACCATATCACCGGGGGTATCGCACTTGCTTTTTTGGTATTTCATCCCCTACTAATCGCGCTCCAATATGTCGAATTAGAAATCGCCACCTCGATCAAGCACGCCGCATCGGCTCTACTACCCCAATCCATAAACTTCGAAGATACCTTCCCGTTCGTACAAGAGGCCGTCGCCTACAATAGCGGCATCATTGCCTTCATTGGCATGGTCGTCCTGTTGATGATCACCTTTTACGCAAAATTACCTTATAATTTTTGGCTTTTCACTCACAGGTTTTTAGGAGTCGCTTTCTTATTCGCCGGAGTACATGTCGTCTTCATTGATTCAGACGTCTCTGGCTCGCTGTTCCTGACCGTCTATATGTTATTCTGGATTTCAGTTGGAGTCTTTGCCTTTATATATAAAACAATACTTGGAAATATTTTGATTCGACGCAGTCCTTACAAAGTAAGCAGCGTCGGTGTTCTACCTGGCAACACAGTTGGCATCCATCTTACACCTATGAATAAACCTATCGACTTTAAGCCTGGACAATTTATATTTATACGCTTCTTGTGGAGCACAGACAGTGGCATTGAGCGTGAGATCCACCCCTTCTCAGTCGCTTCGGAACCAGCGGGCAATGGATTTGTTCTTTATATCAAAGCCCTCGGTGATTTCACTAACAGCCTAAAGAAGCTTCAGGTCGGTACAATCGCCGAAGTCGAAGGTGCGTTCGGTAAGTTTAGCTATACGAACTTTCAAGATTCGTCGCAAATATGGATAGCGGGCGGTATTGGCATTACACCCTTTCTCAGCATGGCGAGGAGCATCGACAAACACTGCCCGCAGGTAGACTTATTCTATAGTGCACAAAACCGAGATGAACTGCTCGATCAGGCTACTCTTGCAAACTACCTTCCAGCCCACTACCCAAACTTTAAATATCATCCCTATGTAAGTTCCGAGACGAATGCCTTCTTGTCGGCTCGCTACATCGCCGATAACATAGAAGACATATTACATAAAGAGATCTTCATATGCGGACCCCCCGCAATGATGAAGGCAATGAGATCCCAGTTAAAAGGGCTGGGCGTAAAAAATAGTAAAATCCACACGGAAGAATTTTCAATGTCATGATAGTAAAAAAAATTGTCACCAGTGCCTTAATTATTTCCCTAAGTTCACTTGGTGTGATCCTTGTTGCTGGGTTGTTTGTACCAACATCATTCCTAAGCCTAATGAGCGGGTCAAAAACGTCAACTGGCGGCGCGCCGATCATCGCTGTAGATAGAAACGGTAGCAAAATCGATGCGCTATCTTCTGGCAGGCAAGAAGGTGGCACGAATGACGCAACGCCAAACGAAACAACCGGAACAACTCAAGACCCGACACAATCAAAAGAGTCAGGAGCTAGTACAACTGCACCAAATAGTCAATCCAGCCCACAGCCTACTGCGCAAACTCCAAAGCCCAGCATAGTACCCACCCCTACGCCAACGGCACCTCCCGCTCCTGCTCCTACGCCTGCTGCTCCAGCATGCGGGTCAGGCGGTCCTTGCACCGCCGCTCAGGTCGCAGCACACAACACTCAAGCAAACTGCTGGGTGATATATAACAACAAAGTCTACAACGTCACAGGCTTCGTATCGCGACACCAAGGGGGTAGAGATGTATTCAACGGCAACACGTGCGGCAGAGATATTAGCTCATACATCTCCGGAGCCCGCGAGCCCACCTCCGGCAAGCAATATAAGCATAGCAGCAGCCAAATGAGTGATATTAACCCTTATTACGTCGCCAACTTAGGATAAACCCATGAAAAAGAAATATATATTCAGATCCAAGTACCACTTTAGCAGCCAACAACTACTAATAGTAGCCTCGGCTATATCCGGTGTCATCATCGGACTGATAGTCGTCATTGCAACTATACAGGCAGTCAAGACACCCATAGTAAGCGTTGGCGAAACTGCACTTAATACGAGCAGCGCCTTAACCGTGGAGGCTGTCACGCAAACTGACGCGAGAGAATTATTTAGCGGAAAAATTGTAGAGAAAGAGAAAGGGCTGATCATTCGCTTGCAAGTTGAGAATAAAACCGATAGTTCGCAGCCGTTCCTTCCTGTGAATCAGGTCTTTTTGAAAAGTGCAGACGGCAGGATTTACCAGATGCGGCCAATTGCAGGCGTAAAAGACCCCATCGTGGGCGGCGACATCAAAGCCCACGCTACGGCCGTCGGAGAAGTCAGTTTCATGGTTGATGACTCAGCCCAAGAGCTTTGGCTATATTTTGACGGTCGCTGGAATAACGATGCTCCGCTCGTTAGCGCACTACCACAAGTGGCTAAAACAAGGTAACAAAAAACCGCACAGCAGCGGAATATACTATATCGGTGAGCCAGATATCACTGACCTTGACGGAAATGCCGATGCAAATTGTGGCGCATCAAATAGCTTAAAGCATGGCCATACTGGACATACGTCAACTTTTAATAATTTAAAAACAGTCACCCCTCATTTGCCAGATTTTCCAGGAAAACCCATCCAGCTAATCTTAACTACAAAAGGGCTTGAAATACTCCTTCGCAGTGAAGCCTTTTCACTTAGACCACCCAAACGTAAATAAAAGCACATCCAATGAAGCGCTTTTGTTTTTATACATACCTAAAATTGGTACGGCACAAGAAAAAGAACCCATCGTTCGATGAGTTCCTGTTCTTGGTACACCCGGCAAGATTCGAACTTGCGACACCTGGTTCCGAAGACCAGTGCTCTAATCCGCTGAGCTACGGGTGCGTAGGGGTAATTATAGCATATTTAGGCGCTTATGGGCTATAATTAAGCTACATGGAAATTCATACGAACATCCCTCTAAAAAACTACACGACGATGCGATTAGGTGGAAATGCACGTTTCATGGCCGAGGCGCACACGCCTGAAGACATTGCCGCATTATCACGCAACTCAAAAAAACAGGGCCTCCCCATCTTCATATTGGGCGGTGGCAGTAATATTATCGCTCATGACGAAGGATTTTCAGGTCTGGTCGTTCGTAACCGCATTCCAGGTTTTGAGATTCTTGAGGATGACGCAAGCCATACCATAGTCCGAATTGGAGCCGGAGAGAACTGGGATGACATTGTAAAGCGTACGGTCGAAATGAACCTAACCGGCATCGAAGCAATGTCCGCTATCCCCGGCACCGCGGGCGCAGCACCTATCCAGAACGTCGGCGCATACGGTCAAGAGATTGCCGACACTCTTGTATCACTAGAGGCGTACGATAACATCACCGATAGTTTTGTCGTACTGCAAAATCAAGATTGTGCCTTTTCATATCGACATAGTATATTTCGAGGCGAAGCATCAGGTAGATACACCGTAACATCAATTACACTACAGCTATACAAAGCGCCACCACAGCCGCCGTTCTATAAAGCGATTGAAGATTACTTCACTACAAACGGTATTACGATGTTTACGCCGCAAATTATCCGCGACGCAGTTATTAATATACGAACCGAGAAGCTCCCCGACCCAAAGATCACGCCCAATACCGGCTCATTCTTTAAAAATGCACTGATAGAAGATTGGCAACTGAATGAACTCAAAAAAAAATATCCCGATATACCAAGTTACGATATGCCCGACGGCAAGTTCAAAATCCCAACCGGCTGGCTAATTGAGCAGACAGGGTTAAAGGGTAAAACGCTGCATGGGATGCGGATTCATGACAAAAATGCACTTGTCCTGATTAATGCATCCGCCACAAGCTACCAAGAGCTTGCTGCAGCGCGTGACGAGATCAGCAGTGCGGTGCGGGATCAATTTCGTATCACAATTGAACAAGAGCCACTTGAAATTTAAAAAGTCCTTGCTCAAATATAGTAAACCTCTTATGCTATAAGATATGAATCGTCACACGGGGTTTACAATTGTCGAACTGGTTATAACGCTTGCTATAATGACCATCCTGATAGTCCTGTCAGTGGTCGAGCTTAGCGATAGCCTCGCCCAGGCGCGTGATGAAGAGCGAAATTCCGACGTTGAAAATATCATCATGTTCCAAGAAAACGCGTATAATAGGTCGACGGACCGCTCCTATTTTCACAACGCAACCGTTTCCACCCCTGCACTGATTGAGTCAACGTATACAAACATTGATCGAGATAATTTACGAGCGCCTGGCGTCGTCTCGCCGAACTATAGTCTAGTCATTGCTACAAATACGACCCAGACAGCCACTGGCGTACTGCCACAGCCTACCGCGACAACATACGTTTATCAGCCACTTGAAGCAGATGGAACAATTTGTGATGACGCAGCCTCGTGTCGTAAATTCAATATTTATTATCGAGAAGAGTCGACAAGCACCACGATAATGAGAACGAGCAGAAGCCAATGATAAAACACAATCTACAATCAGGCTTTTCTGCTGTTGAACTTTTGATCAGTTTATTCATTGCCGTTGCTTTTATTGGTGCAGGTTATCAGCTATATTCAGTCATCATTAAGGATGGAAGCGAAGCTCGCCTGCGCGCTCGGGCGAATAATATAGCCTACGAAAACCTACGCTACTACTCTCCCCAGGTTACTGATCCCTGCACGGCGTTCACTCCATCTCCAGCCCCCGTCCTGCCAAATCCTAGCGGCCTGTCAAATGCTACCTTGACTGTGACAATCAGCTGTCCATACGCTAACCCAAATCCGACATCAAAAATATCTGTAACTGTATTATATGGAACACCACAACAAGAGGTCACACATGCACTATTCGTCAATAAATAATCAAACGCGCCAATCTACTACTGGCTTTACTCTTATCGAGATGTTGATCATCGCACCGATTGTCATCCTTGCAATTGGAGGTTTTATCGCGGTTATCGTTACCATGGTAGGTAGCGTCCTTGCGACGCGTGACCAAAGCATCATGACCTATGAAAGCCAAGACACATTGAGTCGCATCGAAGATGATGTCAGGCTATCTGCACAATTTTTAGCGACGACAGGTACGCTCATCACCCCTCAGGGAAGTGACAATAACTTTGCAGGAACCGCGGCGTTTACAAATGGTACGGATAAACTCATACTATATACACTTGCAACCACCAAAAATCCAGCGGATTCCACGCGTGAATTAGTCTATTATGCCAACCAGCCAAACTTATGCAGTGGCGCTAAAATGTATAACAAAGTATATTTCAATAAAGTCATCTATTTTATTAAAAGCGGCTCGCTTTGGCGAAGAACGGTAATGCCAGACTATAATACGAACGTGACGGTGGATAGCGAAACAGTATGCGCAGCTCCCTGGCAGCAAAATAGCTGCAACCCAGGCTATGCGTCCGCGACACGATGCAAAACTAATGACATCGAGCTCATGAAAAATGTTTCAACTTTCGCTGTTGAATACTACTCAAGCTCAAGCAGTTCGACCATTATCAGCCCTGAAAATGCCACGACTGCGACTACGATCAAAGTATCCGTCACAGGCAACAAAAACACCGCCGGACTCCCCTACACTATGACGCAGTCCACCCGTGCAACTCGACTTAATCTTGCCGTTGATGTGCCATAGAGACACGCAAATATCCACCTCCTGATTGTGCACTGAAAATGCTTGTGCTAACTAAAACATCGTAGTATAGTACGTCATATATAACTAATAGGTACGGGGGGCAAAAAAATTAACATGAGCATTAAAAATATGAGCAGAGAACGCGGTTTTACAATCGTTGAACTTTTGATCGTTATCGTGGTCATCGGTATCTTAGCTGCAATCACAATCGTTGCTTACAACGGCGTACAGAACCGTGCACGAACAACAACTAACCAAGCGAATGCGCAAGAAGTACAAAACAAAGCAGAAGTCTACGCTGCCGACACCGGCAATGGCGTGTTCCCTGCAAACGGCACGGCATTTGAAGCAATCGTTGCCACCGACACCGCTGCATTATCTCCAAAAGTTAAGCTTTTGCTTGGCACAGTCCTTCCCGCGTCGGGAACTCCGACAGTCCTCATCTACCAACAATGTGGTACAGATGGCGCCAAAGTCGGCTATTATGACCACGTAACCCCAGGAGTAGTATACCTTTACGCAGGTAACGCAACTTCTGCGACTACATGCGCAGCAGCAGCTTAATCTAGTTACCGCTCATTGCAATAGAACCTTTCGAATCATGCGAGAGGTTCTATTTATATTCAGAAGCCCTATGCCGCCCTCAAGTGGCGGCTTTCATCGTATCTAAAATGAGACATTAAGCTTTGATGCTGCCGACATGCAATAATACCTACTATTAAATGAAAAACTATGCAAAATGCTTGTCCTTAAGCGGGCCAGTCGGTATACTGGAAGAGGTTTAAAAAATAAATTCTAGGGGGCAAAATGAGCTTACAAAATATAAACAAAGAACGCGGCTTTACAATCGTTGAACTTTTGATCGTTATTGTGGTCATTGGTATCTTGGCGGCGATTACAATCGTTGCTTACAACGGCGTACAGAACCGTGCACGTACAACAACCAACCAGGCAAACGCTGGTGAACTACGCGACAAGGCAGAAGTATACTCAGCCGACACAGGTAACGGCGTCTTCGGTACAGCTGCAACGCTAGAAGGCCTTGCTGCAACTGATACTGCTGCACTATCGCCAAAGCTTAAGGGCTTACTTAACGAAGTGGCGCCTACGACTCTTCCAGCTAGCGGGACTCCAACGGTGATTTCATACCACATTTGTGGCACAACTGGTGCAAAAATTGGCTACTGGGATCACGTTGCAGCCGGAGTACGCTACCTTGCAGCTGGTACGGCGCCTACTGATCCTCTAACTTCTACTTGCTAATATAGCAGCTGCAAATAGTTGATATTAAATAACCTTCGTAGCGATACGGAGGTTATTTAATGGCGATAAATGTAAATCGTTTTTGCTACTGGTCACTTGGCAAAGGAAACTCTTGAACAAACAGTTTTACCTCTTCACGCAGCCGAGACAAAGCAGTTTCGTCAGTGCGCACGTCAACAGCCCGCTTCATCCAATCAGCGATCAGTGGCATATGCTCTTCTCGCAACCCTCTTGTCGTGATGGCCGGCGTCCCTAGGCGGATACCGCTAGGCGTAAACCGCGGCAATAGATCATCAGGTGTACTGTTCGCGTTTAACGTCAGGCCAATTTTATCCAATGCGATTTCAACCTCCTTGCCATTAATGCCAAAGCTGCGATAAACATCAGCTAGAATCAAGTGATTACTTGTACCCCCAGTAATTAAGTGGAACCCTTTTTCTTGCATAGCAGCTGCTAAAGCAGTCGCATTTTTAACAATTTGAGCCGCGTATTCCTTAAATTCTGGTCGAAGTGCTTCCTCGAAAGCGACAGCCTTAGCTGCAATCACGTGCATGTGCGGCCCACCTTGCATGCCAGGAAAAACCGCTCGGTCGATTAGTGTCGGTATATTTGCTAACGTCTTTTCAGGAGCCTTCAATGGATTGCCTACGACACCGCGAGACAGTATCGTGCCGCCGCGAGGCCCACGAAGCGTTTTATGCGTCGTGGTCGTAATGACATGAAAACCATAATCCAAAGGATTTTTTGCAACGCCACCGGCGATCAGCCCAGCAATATGCGCCATGTCAGCCATCAATAATGCACCAACTTCGTTACCGATTGCAGCAAACCTCTCGTAGTCCAGTTCGCGAGGATACGCGCTAAACCCGGCTAAGATAATTTTTGGCTTGTGTTCTAATGCTAGCGTGCGAAGCTCGTCATAATCAATTTCACCCGTTTCGATATCTTTCATTTTATAGCGAACAAAATTGTACAGCTGCGCACTACGCGTTACAGCCGCACCGTGCGTCAAATGCCCACCGTGCGACAGATCCATCGCTAAAACAGTGTCACCAGGCTCTAGCCATGCGCTGTACACCGCTTCGTTTGCCGGTGCGCCTGAATGCGACTGCACGTTCGCGTGATCTGCACCAAACAATAGCTTAGCGCGGTCAATAGCCAATTGCTCAATTTGATCGGTAAATTCTTGGCCACCGTAATAGCGTCTGCCTGGGTATCCTTCGGAATATTTATTAGTTAGCACGCTGCCTAGCGCATTTAGTACGTCACGCGATACGTAATTTTCACTTGGAATCAACTCTAAGCCATCGCGTTGTCGCTGTTGCTCGCCTGCAATTAAATCTTGGATTTGGGTATCTATCATGCGGATTCTCCTATTACTACAAGTATATCACTACTCATGATATATCGTATGTGATATACTAGCACCTATGAGCAATGATGATTATAAAGTAAAAATTGGTTCATTAATTCAAGAAGCGCGCATTGGCCGAGGGCTGACTCAAACCGAACTCGCGAAGGAACTTAACACTAGCCAAAGTGCTGTCAATCGCATCGAAAAAGGCGGTCAGAATATCAGCCTAGAAATGATTGCGCGCATTAGCGACGTCCTTAACAGCAATATTGTCACTCTTAATCAATCTGGAAAAATTAACTTTCGCATTAATGGCGGTAAAAAGCTATCTGGCAGTATCGAAGTAAAGACTAGCAAAAATGCAGCCGTTGGGCTACTTTGCGCGGCATTGCTTAACAAAGGCAAAACCACCCTTCGTCGCGTAGCTCGAATCGAAGAGGTTAATCGTATTATTGAGGTCCTACAGAGCATTGGCGTCAAAACCCGCTGGATTAACGACACGAATGACCTTGAAATCACTCCACCAAAACGACTTGAACTTGATAAAATGGATGAAAACGCAGCCAAGCGGACTCGTACGGTCATTATGTTTTTAGGCCCGCTACTCCATCAGTACGATGATTTCAAACTACCGTTCGCTGGCGGATGCAACCTTGGAACGCGTACGGTTGAACCGCACATGTCAGGTCTTGCCCCATTTGGTCTGCATGTTGTCGCAAAAAGTGACTACTACCACGCGACGGTCAGTAAACAATCTGTTAAACGAACGATCTTACTTACCGAACGAGGTGATACAGTAACGGAAAATGTTATCATGGCCGCCGCACTTTATGACGGCGTCACAATGATTCGCAACGCTAGCCCCAATTATATGGTTCAGGACGTCTGTTTTTACTTGCAGAAACTAGGAGTGAAGATCGAAGGCATTGGCACGACCATACTAACAATTCATGGCAAAAAAACAATTAATCAAGATGTCGAATATTTCCCAAGTGAAGATCCCATTGAGGCAATGAGCCTAATTGCAGCCGGTGTCGTTACTGATTCAGAAATCACCATTTCTCGTGCGCCAATCGAATTCATCGAACTCGAACTTGCCATCCTCGAGGAAATGGGGCTTAAATACGAACTTGGCAAAGAATATATCGCCCGCAATAAAGCGACGAGACTTGTTGACGTTCATTTAAAGCATTCTAAGCTTGTTGCACCGAAAGATAAACTACACAGTATGCCCTTCCCTGGTGTAAATATGGACAACTTGCCGTTCCTTGGCCTGGTTGCGACAGTCGCCAAAGGCCGCACACTTGTTCACGACTGGTCGTACGAGAACCGGGCAATTTACTTCACCGAGCTTAGTAAACTGAACGCTCAAATCGAACTTGTTGACCCGCATCGCGTTTATATTACCGGACCAACAAAATGGAAGCCTGCCGATGTTGTTGCCCCACCAGCACTACGCCCATCGGTTGTCATTCTACTTGCGATGCTTGCGACACCTGGAACGTCAGTGCTACGCGATGTGTATTCTATTAACCGTGGATATGAAGATTTTGCTAACCGCCTTAATACCCTTGGTGCCGATATCGAAACGCTTCAAGACTTTTAGTACTTAATTGTCCCTTTCAAATCTAGCCTTCACCCCGATAAATGTGCTACAATAGCTAAAGTTTGGCGAATGTAGCTCAGTTGGTTAGAGCGCCGGGTTGTGGTTCCGGAGGTAGAGGGTTCAATCCCCTTCATTCGCCCCAAATAAAATACCAGTTCCTCGTCGAACTGGTATTTTATTTATAGGGGTTGTAGCCACGCACTGACGGTTCAATGAAGTTTGGCCGATTCGCGGGCTTAACAACGTCTGATATTAATCCGCCTACTGATCGTCGACTAAACCGATCTTCCACATCTGGTCGCTGCGTTGAGTTTACCTCAGGACGAATTGGCAATGCTTCCAAATTTGCTCGCTGATAATGTAAATTGCGGTGGTGGCCGTTCGCCAGCATTGAATCATGATACCGACCTACGGATTGCCTATTGCGCTCTATATGTAGTCGCTGATTAAAAGACTGAGGACTGAATACGTTCATCTGACTTTTTTTTGCCGCTTCAGCATAACCACTTGAATGAAGTGAAATATCGTTAGTGCCATCAGTGCGCTTATCGCTATCCATATGAATATGTCCATCTTTTTTACATAGTATAATTCTTACGCTTTCTATTATACGCTAAAATCTGTTATAATTTTATAGCACGCGGGCGTCGTATAATGGCTAATATGCCTGCCTTCCAAGCAAGCGATGAGAGTTCGATTCTCTCCGCCCGCACCAGATAGAGCCATTGGAGACGTCAGAGATTTCTGGCGTCTTTCTGTTATTATTAGAGCATGTACATTAAGTCTTACCACCGGTTTTTCACAAATTGGAATCATTATTTCACATTCCTATGGATTATCGCTATTGCGTTTACGGCAATTATTATTGCTGGGTATGCAGAACTGTCTCGTATTACAGAAGAGAGTCCAGCAAGCGGACTGCATTCGTAGGGGTAATCACCTACGTAGCGATACTATTGTTGTTTATTAGATTCATTGCAATAAATTACTTTGTACGGAAAAAGATTGCCAGCAATATCAAAATATCAAATCGTTTTCTGATTACATCTTGGGTAGTTATAGCAATATCAGCTATTGGATTATTAGGGGTTATCTCTTCAAACCAAATGAATCAATCCTACTACGAGAAAAATGTTGCGCCAAAACGTGAGCAGTGTTATCAAGAATACTTAGCAGGCAATCGCACGACGCCTTACAAAAACTGCGTAAATCCAGAGGAATAGCTCAACATGGCCGTGTAAGAACTCCGGTACAGAAACGTCGAATGATGATGGTTCTTATTCTATTACCCCACTCGCTTATTGTACAAAATAAAGATGACAGCAGAATGATAAAACTTATTTCAAAGCAAGAATGATCGCGAAAGTAGTAAGGTTCTTGTCAGAAACAACTTCAATTTTTCCACCGTGAAGGTCAACTGCCCGTTTAGCTATAGCAAGCCCTAGGCCATAGCCTTGAGCCGAATGACTTGGCTCGGTTTGATAAAATCGTTCAAATAAATTTTTAATCTTTTCTTTAGGTATTTGAGGGCCCCTATTCTTGATACTAAGCCTTAATTCGCCTGGTCGCTCCTCGACTTCAATTAATATTATTGATTGCTTGGATGAGAACTTTATAGCGTTGTCGAGTAAGTTACCGACGGCTGCCGTAAGTAGTTCGTAGTGACCGCTGATTTGTTTGTTACTGAGATGCTGGGAGAGCTTAATATGAATACCCCTTTCTTTGGCCTTAGGTTCATAAAGCTCCACTACTTCGTTGAGGAGTTTGGTAATATTAATTTTCTTGATATTTTGAAGTTTTGACTCACTACTTATCCGGCTCAGGTAGAGTAACTCATGAACCAAATTTGTCATACGAGAAACCTCACGTGATGTATGTGCAATTGTTTGTTGGTACTCTTCTTTCGTTTTACCTGGCTTTCCTCCCAGTTCTAGCTCCCCTGATATAACTGCGAGTGGCGTACGAAGTTCATGAGAAGCATTGGCAATAAAAGCGCGCTGTTCTTCTTGGCTTTTTACAAGCGGACGTAGTGAACGTTTAGATAATTGATAGGCGAGTAACGGGATAAGCACAAAGCCTATAAAATTCACTACGACGATGATATTACGCAATTGATCGAGCGCAACGTCAGCAGCAACAGTAGCGGCGTGGTCGGATAATTCTTTGTTTGAACCGCCACCATCTGATCCTTCAACGAGCTCGTTGATATGATTAAGATAGCCTTCACCGAATGAATTATTAGTCCATAAATAAATTCCTGCGCTAAAACTCCATATGAACACAAAGAAAACAATTGAATAGATAATAGTTAGCCTAAGGGTCGTTTTAGTAACCTGATTCATGATTGTAATTTATACCCTAAGTTGCGTATGGTTTGAATTTGATTGCCGTCACCGCCGGCATCACTAATTTTATGACGAAGGTACCGTACATATGTTTCAACTACATTTGAAAAACCTTCATAATTCATATCCCACACATGTTCAAGCAGATTATTTTTTGAGAGTACTTCGCCCGGATGACTCATGAAGTACTGAAGCAGTGTATATTCTTTGGCGGTGAGTACTATTGGACTGGAACCGTAAAACACTTCTTTTGTGACTGTATTAAGTCGTAGCAGCTTTGCCTCAAGAATAACATGATTTGCTTTAACACCCCTGCGCAGAAGCGCCCTTACTCGAGCAGACAGCTCGCCAAACGAGAACGGCTTTACGAGATAGTCATCAGCCCCGGTGTCGAGCCCCTTGATGCGATCGTCAATTCCATCAAGTGCTGTCACCATTATCACAGGTATATCTCTATTTGTTTCTCGAATCATTCGACAGACTTCAATACCATCAACCTCTGGGAGCATGACATCAAGCACGACGAGGTCATATGTATTAATCTCAAAATTATCAATTGCCGATTGACCGTCATGGACCACATCCACCATGTAGCCATCTTCAGTTAGGGCTCGTTTTGTGAGTGATGCAAGGTGTGTATGATCTTCCGCAAGGAGTATTTGCATATACTAATTGTAGCGCACCCCCAATGATAGCTAGATGAGAATGATTGTTATTTTCATCTCATGCTACTCTCACGCGCAGTTTCTTATAATTAAGTTGTAAACATTTAACGATAGGAGAACTCTCGCTATGAAAAAGAAAGTATTAGGACTGCTCATCATTCCTTTGGCTATTGGCGCTATTGGCCTCACGGCCGTAAGTGGGGTTAGCACTCACGCAGAGTCTGCGAAAGCAGCAAAGGCACAGGTTGTTGACGCACCAGAACCTGGTGATACGCCGGACGCGAACGAAGTAGAGGACAATAACACTACGGCGGATGTTGAAACAAACGACTAGTTTTAGTTCGAAGAATATGGGAGTCTCAGCTATAATCCTGTGGGCTCCTTTTTCTCATGTTGTTCTCATGTATTATTTGTCACAATGATAGCAGTAAATATAGAAAAGGGTGACTTGACTATGGATATGTCTGAGGAAAAAAAAGATGAAGTAGCCTTACTGCTGAATAAAGTGCCTGAAGTAACGATATTTTTCTGGATTATTAAAATACTTTGCACGACCGTTGGAGAGACAGCGGCCGATTATCTCAATAGGAATATTGGACTCGGACTTTCAGTAACGACTTATATTATGAGTGCACTTCTTGTCGTGATGCTTCTCGCGCAGTTTAAGACCAAGAAGTATATTGCGCCAGTGTATTGGACGGCTGTTGTGTTCATCAGTGTGGTTGGTACACTCATTACCGATAATCTAACCGACAACCTTGGAGTGCCACTTCTCGCAAGTACAATCGTGTTTGCGATAGCTCTTGCTGTAACATTTGCATTATGGTATCGCTCGGAAAAAACACTTTCAATTCACTCAATTCGAACACCTAAGCGAGAGGCCTTTTATTGGGCGGCCATCCTATTTACATTTGCACTAGGGACGGCAGTGGGCGACCTAATCGCAGAACACTATGCCATCGGCTACCTACCGTCATTTATCATTTTTAGCATTGTTATTGCACTCATCGGAATTGAATGGCGTATCTTTAAATTCAGTTCGGTACTAGCGTTTTGGGCTGTGTATATTCTTACTCGACCACTTGGTGCTTCTTTCGGTGATTTCCTTTCACAGCCAATAAATGCAGGTGGTCTTGGCTTGGGAGCAACGGTGACGAGTTTTATTTTCCTATTCCTCATTTTGGCATTTGTGACGTATCTTATAGTTACTAAAAAAGATGTGGCAGTAAACCATACATAACCCACTCAACCCAGCTCACACCATCAGAGTGCTTCATCCACAATCACGCTTTGATAAGATTTTCGAGTATAGCATGCTCATTAAAGGAGTAGGTGGAGCGCTCGAGTTGCTTGGAGCGTTTCTGTTATTTTTTATACGCCCAGAACAAATTTACGGATTTATTGCCGTCGTTACGCAGAAAGAGTTATTTAAGGACACCAACGATCATATTGCGACTCTATCGCTTCACGCAGCGACGAGTATCCGGCACGGCTCTGTATTATTTGCTATTATATACCTGCTCATTCACGGAATAATTAAACTTGTTGCTGTAACTGGTATCTTAAGGCAACAACTTTGGGCATACCCTTTTTCACTTATTGCCTTAGGACTTCTTATGATATACCAGCTATATTCAATTTACGAAAAGCCATCGGTAGAAATGATTCTCCTTACGCTGTTTGACATGTTTATTTCATGGCTCATTTGGCAAGAATACAGACAGGTAAGGTTATTACTATGACGTCTCGAAACTGGTGGGGATGGATTATCCTTTTTACTGCTGTTGGTGTTGGCGTCTTTTCTGTTTTTGCAGCCACTCCTAAAAATTCCGATAGTTTAGATTCACTGTCCTTAGCAGCTAAGAATATTTATTATTGCGACACCAATAGCAAGTACCAAACGATGGATCTTTATCATCCGAAAGAAAGTAATAGAACCATTACCCCTGTAATTATTTATATACACGGTGGGGGTTGGAACAGCGGAAGTAAACAAAATAATTTTCTTCGTACGTACGGCCCTCTCTTTATTAAAGAAGGCGTTTCCGTCGCCGCAATCGACTACCGGCTGAGCCCAGAAGATCGCTTTCCTGATCAAAACAATGATATTACCTGTGCACTACGCTATTTAGCACATCATGCTATTGAATTACGTATAGATATACAGAAGTCACTGTATGTAGGTGAAAGTGCAGGCGCGGAACTTGCTACTTTTGCCGCGCTTAATCCTCCTGACATAAACTCCCCTTATCCCGCTCCGCTGGGTGTGATTGATTTTTATGGGGTTACCGATTTTTCAAAAATCATCTCTGGCGCGCACCCCGATCTGAATGCTCGAAAATATCTTGGCGCAAATTACACACAACGCGCCGCTCCAGCTAGCCCAATCACTTATATCAAGAATAGTTCTCCTCCATTCCTCATTTTTCACGGTACGGCAGATAATATCGTACCCGCGTCCCAGTCTAAGCTTCTTCATGAAAGGCTTACCGAAGTGGGCGTGAGCTCACAGCTGGTATTGATTCGAGGAGCACATCACGGTTTTGCGGGGTACGAGTCCTCTAAGAAGGACTACGAAGTAATTCAGCAAAACATGAAAGCATTCATCCAAAGAGTTTTATTTTAACAACTTTACTGTCGGGCGCTGTAAAAATAAGCAAAATGTTTTTTATATTTAACTGCTACTTATCATAATAAAAGTGTAAATACGCCCAAAACTTGACTCCCCCTACTATATAGACTGGGCAGGGTTAGTTACTATCTGCTCTGTTTTTAATGACAACTTAATCTAGTGTTCGTGTTCGTCCGCATCCGCCTCTTCCTTTGTCACATGGACGGTTCCATGGGGGTGCTCGGCTGGCGCGTAAATCGAATACACCTTCAAAACTTCACTGCCTGTATTAACGAGATTATGCCATGTTCCCGCCGGGACAAAGACTGCATCATCATCTTGAGCCTGCTGCTCTGTAAGATCGTCTTCGCTCGGGCCCATATACACTGTAGCGCTTCCCTGTTCGATTCTTAAAAACTGATCATGATCATCATGAACCTCTAGACCGATGTCATGCCCTGGCTGAATCGCCATCACAGTCACCTGTAAGTTCTTACCCGTCCACAATGTTGTCCGATAGTTTTCGTTTTCAAGTGTTGCCGATTCAATATTTGCCACGTATGGCTTCGGTCCGTAATCAGTAATCTTCATCATACACTCTCCTTTTATAATTTACTTCTACGTATCTATTATAAGCGACCAGCCAACGTAGAGGAAATAACCATAAATACGCTATAATAACAGACATGCCCCGGTAGCTCAGTGGATAGAGCAGAGGACTTCTAAGCCTAAGGTCGTTGGTTCGATCCCAACCCGGGGTACCATAGTAAAAACTCATCCTTCGTGGGTGAGTTTTTACTATTATTCAGAGCTTGAATGGAATCAATGGAATCAATGGAAGTAGGAAGCAAGGCGACCGCCTCCCAACCTACGACACCATTTCGATATAACATAGAAATTATTCTCATCCGCTATACTTAGATGATGCAACTCAACTATCAAATACCTCAGCAGTTTTCAGACTTCAAGCCAGATTACATTGCCAATTTGGCACAACAAAATAACTACCCCTACATCCCGTCAAGTCTAGGCGACGCCGCCGAATCAAGCCTCTATAATAACCCAAAGACAAATACCGCCGAGCTCTACAAGCTACAATTTGAGATTGCAGGACTAAAGTGCGAATACTACACCGCTGACTTTACTCCGATGATATACCAAAATACACCACAAGGCGGCATTCAGGGTACTAATATAAACCCAGGGGATGCATCTACTGTGCGCATGCAAGTGCAGGTATTCTCTATCGACTTACCTTATGATATCGAAAATTTGTATGTTGAATCACGGACAAACATTACGTTCAATAATATCCTTGGTTTAAAATCTGTTGCGTTTAAAGATTCAGATAATGTACAGCTTGAGGGCGACTTTAGCTACTTTTTCAGAGCATACGTACCCAAAAATGAAGAAATCAACGCCTTTACGATACTCGCCCCAAACCTCATGCTCCAACTACTAGCCGATGGTGGAGACTACGATTTTGAGTTTTCTGGCAGTAAAATATACTTCTACAGAACATTTGGCGTAGTTCAGAGTGGTATCATTCCGCTCAAACAGAGTGCCTATAATCACATGTTGGCATTTGGAATCAAGTCAGCGCAGTCACTAGCACGTGCGTCTAGACCCGCCAAATTAACCGATACAACTAATGTCCCCGAAATGTGGCAACTATACGGCCTTAGCAATGTAAAACTAGCTTTCACGATAGGATTAATTATAGCCAGCTTTTTCTTCTTGTTCGCATGCTTGACCTTCCCGCCGTTTTGGCCGCTCGGCATAGTCATAATAATATTATTCTATACAAAATACCGTCGCCTACTAAAAAAACGAGAGCGATTAGTCGTGGAATGGCACGCTAAACAGGGTTAATTGCGCTCTAGCTTCGCATACTATGCTGTACTAATTTTATTTATACATAGAAACTATCGTAAGAAAATCAAAAAAACCGCGCACCCCCCTTTTTTTTGGGAAATAAGGTCCTGACCATAGCCGTACGGGGCTCAGCTGGCACGAAGCGGGATTTCGCTTCAAAGTCCGCCCTACGGCATAATGAAAATCCTAAATGGTTGTTCTGAAGCTATCCTCTTCATATCCAAGACTTGGAACTTTTTGTTTGCATTCTTGCTGGCAAAGAGTAAATACCTCGCTACTGGCCACGCCGGCTGAACCAGCCTCCAGTAACGAAGAATCGGCCGCGGCAAATGCAACTTGATACAGCTTTGCGGCAAGCGCCAAAGCAATGCGACGCACATACGTTTAGGGAAGTAAATAATAAGAACTACAGCAAAATGGCTATCTCATTGCTATCGTCTCTTCTGCGGCAATCGCTGCGGGTATAGTCGAGACAGGAGTGACAGTACAGGCTAGCGTAACGACCGACATACCTAATTTGCAACCACTTGCGAGTATCGGCTGGCGGTACATCTTACATACGTGAAGTGAGGCTATGGAAAATGTCACTATCTGAAAATTACTTTTAACGAAGCGAGAATTAAAGTCTCGCACAGAGGAAGTTAAAGCGCCACGCGTGTCGTACGAACTGATGCCTTATAAAAATTTCCCCGTCGTCAACCAAAATGATGTGATTACGCATAAGTAAACTGCAAATGGACGGACTGACAATGTTATTCACCGGGCAGCTAGCAAGCAAGTTGGCGCATACTTCAATTCTGTTAAATAAATTACTGTGGCACATTGCATGCCGACGCATAATAATTATTGTTCATCACAAACCCAGGCTTTGGTTAGTGCTAAGGCCTAGGTCCTGTTTATATATTAGGGAGAGACTATGATCAATGCGACAAAAACGGCCCTGCTACTTGTCGATTTACAAAACGCCTACTTTAATAATGGCGAACTTTACGAGCGGCAAGATATGTTAATAAAAAATGCTAATGAACTTATCGCTATCGGCTATCGAAATAGCATGCCCGTATTTAATATTCGAACCGAGCATCTAAAAGATAATGCCACCTGGACATTGAATATGCTCGACGACAAAGAAGGCTATTTATTTAAGGGCGACGGTGATAGTAAAAATATTACGGGACTGCACACACAAAATACTATCGAGGTATTGAAAACGCGTGACAGTGCATTTTATAACACAACCCTGCTGTCAATGTTGCAAAATTACCACATCACAAGTGTGATTATTTGTGGCGTCTCTACACATACGTGCATACTGCAGACCGCCGCCGACGCCTACGCGGCAAATATACGTGTCACACTAGCACATGAGTCGATCGCCAGTCACAAACCAGAGTTCCACGACGTCTCGTTAAAGATGCTCCATATGGAGTACCGACAAAAATTAATGACAAATTCAGAATTAGAAAATAATATTAAGAATA
>JAQGHC010000034.1 GCA_028289015.1 Candidatus Saccharimonadota bacterium
GGCCCCACGCAAGTAAGCGACCCTGAGGGGTGCATAAGAGCCACTACTAGCCTTGCGTGGACTCATATCGCAACCTTGCATGGTGGTCTTTGCCGACACCAGCAATCGCTACGTCAGTATTAAACCGCCGTTCCATTAAAAAGAATAGATGCCGTATCTGGCGCTTTGACTGCCGAGCAAGCTAAGTTCGATGACGATATGCGGGCAGAAGTTGCTCGCCAAGACGCGGATCCATAGGCGTACGTCATTCCCCGTGCGCACACCCAAGCAGTTCACAGATACGCTTGGGGTTCCTTCGGAAATGTGCCGCGGGCTCGGCACGGAAAGTTAATTCCAGTCGATTAGTTAGTGAGTACAAACGAGCCCCCGACGTATTTCGGGGGCTTTACTCTACCTAGAAGTATAGATTAATGGATGTAGTTGTACAGTGCGACCTGTGTCGCAGGGATGGTTCTGTAGGTGACGCGGTTAAAGTTACCTGCATAGTTCATCTCAGAAATGTAGATGCTACCATCTGGATTGACTGCTTCGACAATACCGACGTGGCCGTATACTCCCGTATAGGCATCGACAAAGGCAGGCATCTGGAAAACGGAGCCGACGGTCGGGGTTTTATCGACGACATAGCCTGCGGCACGGCCAAGTGAATCCCACGTTGCGGCATTACCCCAATAGCTTCCGACTGGATAGCCTAACTGTGCACGTCGCTCATATGCCCACGACGTACAATTACCGAATGCGTACGCATTGCCAGCTGCCGTCATATTTATTGCTGTATAGCCATTAACGAGTGGTGATGCGCCTCTTGACCCAGCGAGTGGCGTACTAGCGGAGCTGTTACGTCCCGCATTTGCTGGCGCCACGTAGCCAGGCCGCTCTTCCAATGGCAGTGCGCCGCCAGGTAGGATAATTTGTTGATTGGGTTTTATTCCACTCAACTCAAGGTCGTTAAATGAAACGATTTGCTCGGTAGGGGATTTGTATTTGTCGGCAAGCAGCGCAACGGTATCGCCATCCTTGACGTTATATATCACACCGTCAACTGGCGGGACAGTAACATTTGATCCCGGCTCAACCGTGTCACTCGTTAAGTTGTTAGCCCATTTAATCGTTTGGTCTGACACGCCAAACTGTCCTGCGATTGATTGTACAGTATCACCCTTTTTGGTGACGTACACCTCAATGGAGCGAGTATTCGCTGTCGGATCGATGATTTTTGGCTTGTTGACGATTGCCGCATTATTTTGACTAATCTTGTTTTGGGCGTCCAAAGATACGGATAAGTTGGCGATATTGGCCGCAACTGGTAAATCTGCTCGCTTTGCTATGCTACCAGCAATCTGCAAGGCAACAGCTTCATCGACGAGGGCACCATCTTTCGTAGCGCTAACGGCTAGCACTGCTATAGGATTAGTGTCGCTTTTGTTAGTGTAGTGATAGCTATAGCCTATGGCTGATACAAGAACGGAAAAGACGCCGGCGTACATAGTGAACGACCGTAACGTTGGGAGGTGGGATTTTGATAGTTTAATTTTGCGGGGTTTTAGCAAAATCTTACGTGTTAGTTTTACGTTTGATGCTTGAGTTTTACTCAAGGCAACTTGCGAATTACTAATTACTGTTCTCCTGCCACATGTATTGCTACAAGGGGTCTACCATACTTTGTCTTGCTTCTTGATTAAGAACGGGATACGCTTGTCGACCGACGTTATTAATTTATATCATTAGGGTTTATTCGGTATCCGTACGACATTTTTGGTAGGCTGGGTAAGTTGACGCTCTCTATTGGTATAGCGAGAATTCTTACACACACAAGAACTAATTTTAGCAGCATAAGCACATTAAGTCAACACGACACGACACCTATTGAGGATGGATTATAAATAATAGTACACACACAATGTCCATGTCGAGCTCTACGTCCGCCTAGAGAATAGTGATATTGCAGGCTTATTAGTATTACTGGAGAGGAATATTGAACACGGCGCCATTGCCGCCCATGTATGTAGGCATTTTGCCGTCCCACTTTTCGATGGCTTGTTTTTGCAGGTAGAGCTGTGTGATCGTTTCGCTTTGTGCGCGTTGCGCTTCGGCATCGGTACGGGCGGCATCAAGATTGAATTTCGCACGTTCCGCATTCTGCTGGGCAACCTGCTTTTCTTCGATAGCGCTGGTGAAGTTCTTACTAAATTTAAAATCAACGATGCTGAGTTCACTGACCCTAATGCCGTACGGCTTCAATCGATCAGTGAGGGTCGTTTGGGCTGAGGTCTTTAGTTTGCTTCGCTCGGTTATTAACTCTGATGCAGTGTACTCGGCGCTTGCCGCCTTGAATACTTCATTAATAGCTGGCGTGACAACTTTATCGACGTACGTGTCGCCAATCGTCTGGTGAATCCGGCTAACGCTGCCACGTTCAATATTGTAGTTAAGGACAATCTGGCTGGTGACATCTTGAAGGTCTTTACTAGCCGCCGTGCTCGCAACCGCTTCCTTTTGTAATTTAATATCATAAACTGTCACGTTATTCAGACCCCATGGCAAGACAAAGGCTAGGCCTTCGGTCAACTCACGTCCCGTAACGCGTCCGTATTGAGTGACGACACCAACTTGCCCGGTGCCGATCGTGCGCGTACTTGTTAGCAAGGTAATGAATAGAAAGATACCGATAGCTAGCAGGGGTAGAAATTTTTTACGAGTAAATATCGACGAGCTTTGGCCTATAATTTTTGCGGTTTTTATCATAATCTTTGTAGTATACCACTGCTTACCCCGTCAGACTACTGTTATATTTATTAATAATATTTGACAAACCACTTGATAATAAGCTCGTTTTTGGATACACTTGTATCTGTACTTCGCGTGCCGCTTTAGCTCAGCTGGTTAGAGCAGCTGTTTTGTAAACAGCAGGTCTACGGTTCGAATCCGTAAAGCGGCTCCAAGTATTGAATTCATTCTGAATTATTATGCAGGGGTAGTGAAGCGGTCAAACACAACAGACTGTAAATCTGTCGGCTTATGCCTTCGCAAGTTCGAATCTTGCCCCCTGTACCAAAGTAAAAAGACGACCTATTTGTCGTCTTTTTACTTTTATGTGACCAATATTTGAACATGTGAGCCTGTTGTCGCTCTTGTATGACAAGAACAAAGCCCCGGAAATTCCGGGGCCATTGCTCGTTCTACATTGTATTAGTAGGGTGAACCTTCTTCGGCATCAAAGGGGTTGTAGGTACCGGATACTGCCACCATTCGCGCAAGCATTTCATTGGTAATCACCATGGGCTTGCGGTACACAGGAAAGTCGAGGCCGAGCCGTTCACAGTCACTTTGGAACTTGCGATCAATAGCTCGTGCTCGACGTGCAGCTTTGCCTTTGGTGCTAAACCATTGGTCAACTGCTTGCTTGTGTAGCGGATTACTGATGTACTGCGGACGATCTTCCAATGATACGCGACGCGTCATCGTACTCTCCTATGCTATGTGAACGAACAATCAAAGAGATTATAACAAAAAACAGCTAAAATGTCAATAGACAACTATGAATTGGCTGGTTCTTCAGGACTGCTACTATGACCATCGATAGCGCGTGCTAGCCACAAGCCTCGGGTCAACATTCCCTCCAGCAGCGTCGCGGATGGCTGCTGATACTCCGCATATAAATAGATCGTTCCATCGTAAATCTCGATCGTCAAAGAACCGAACTGTTCGGCGATGGTATTTGCTAACGACGGGCTGAATAGGCGTTCGGCGCTTAACGCTTGATCCGCTTTGGTGTATAACGCATATCGTTTTAAAAATTGCTGTGAATATAAATTTGCCTCGGGTAAGTCTATCTTTGAGAAATGAGCGTACTTCGTGAAAAACTGCTCATAAAACATGTCGCTATGACTATGTGAACCAAGAAATACATGCGGGAGGTCGACGGCGTGATGCAAGTCCAATGTCATAATAATCCAGCGGTGCGTCCGTGGGGGCTTAGCGGGAACGTGGATCGTATCAACGCGTTCGACCAACGTGATGTCATAACCTTCAAATGAACCGATGCAGTAATGATTATCGCGGTGTTTTGTCGAGACGGTCATACCTCGTATCAAGCTGTGTTCGTCATTGCGTTGGTCGACGTACCCAAAGTAGACGAGTCCGATTTTGCTGGCAAAGCGTTGAAACGTCCGTTTGTATACGCGTGACTGTATAACTTTGAATGGCACGAGCCCCTGCAAAGCATCTTTACCTTTGTGAAGTGCGCCTAGTAGATTCATAGTCTACTTCTTCTCAATCGTCATATCTAATAAAGACGCGACGTATTCAGCATGGCTCCAGGTGAGCGGGGCGACAGAAATAAACGAGTTATCAATCGGACTGACCTGTTCTGGCAGTACGCCGGTACTACTGGCGTGCGATAGCACCCATTTAAGTACGCTATCGGCTTTGGAGCGGTCGCCGGTCTCGATATGGTATTGAGCCATCCATAGTGAGGTAATGATCCACCAGTTACCAGTCACGTCATTACTGACACGGCGGTAATTATCATTTTCATAGCGAGGCAGGCCGACGTTCGTATCGGTGATGCCGAAAGTACTCACCATTGTTTCGACGGTGCTGGTCAGTTCTTCACTGCCGATTGGGAACAAGCCGAACATAAAGGCGCCAAATACGCTAGACATATCAAACGTGTCATCGCGCTCGATTTGTCCATCTTTGACGATAATGCCTTTATAAAAAGCTTGTCGGTCGCGATTATACAAATGCTTATGAGCAGCGGTAGAAATATCATCTGCAGCCGATCGCCAGCGGACGGCGTTATCGGAGTCATCGGTAGCGTCAGCTAGCTCTGCCGCGGCTAAAAGTGATGCGTACACAACCGAGGTGGTGTACGTCGTCGTCAGGAAGGTCTCTTCCCATAGATCGTATGAGGGTTTCGGTAGTCCCGTCACGTCATCAATGTATGTCGCCAAAAAATTTGCCATTGGTTTGACCATTGAATCATAAAAATCGTGCAGTAATCGCTGGCTCGGGTGCATCTGATAAAATTGCGCAAAAACAAAGAGCACAAGGGCAGTTTCGTCTTCTTGAATCGGTGGTGCGTAAGTGTTTCCGCCATGAACGTACGGGTGCCAACTACTACCTAGCGCGCCGTCGGCACGGTATTTGTGCATCAGGTAGCCATTTGGATGCAATCCTCGCCGGCAAAAATCAAAGAATCGTCGCGGCTCGTCTTCATAGCCCATTCTGATGAGCGGCCATAATACATAGGCGCCGTCTCTTGGCCAGCAGTAGGCGTAGGCGTCGCGCGAGTAATTTAGCATTGTCGTGTCGGTACTGGCGATGACCGCACCGCGATTATCGATCTGGGATTTAATAATCATGATGCTTCGCAGGAAATTTTCTTGATGCAGTGGGTCGACTTTTTCGGCAGCATGCAACGCAGGAGCTAGCCATTTATGCCACCAATCAGCAGTTTGATGCAGTCGTTTTTGGATCGTATCTTCACGAATTTGTTTGTGGATGTACAGTGCTTCACGCATGGACGTGCCGGCGGCAATCCAATAATGAACACGAGATGAACTGAGGGCGGGAATATGTAAGGTAAAGCGAATTGCAGAATCAACTCGGCCATGCTCGACGTTAGCGCCACTTAATGAGCCGTCATCGGCATCACGGTAGGAACCTTCGTAGCCTTCGATACCAAATAGACCGACAGTATGTTGGTCAAATGGCGCGCCGTCGGATGTGCCGGATATAATAAATGCTCGGCGGCCACGGTAATGTAGGACTGCATCGCTGTCAGGCAGGTATTGTGCTGTATCGGTGTTGCTGCCCGCATCACCAATAACGAACGCCTGGTGCATAAACAACCGTATCTCGCGATCTGTATTCCAAAGGTTGACGACATGAATATTGCGCATAAAGGCGCTAACCTGTGAATCGACGGCATCATCAAATTCAATCAAAATGCCGATACGATGATTTTTTGCGATCGTATGGCCGATTAGCGAATGATGCGGATATGTAAATGATAGCTCCCAGTTGCCGTCATCAAGCCAGCTGATGTTGCCATCAATCCAGACACCAACACGATGGCGTAACGAGTTGCCGGCTGCATGGTTTTCGAGGCCGACATATGGATAATAAAAGTCGTGCACCAGCCCAAAGCTATTAATGCCTACGTGTAATTCACCATTACTTAGGACGATTGGCCTACCCATTCAAACCTCCATGCTTATGATATTCCATCAGACGGTAACGGACATCGCGTAGCGCATTCATAAAATACAAAAATGCGTCATATGGCGAGTCATACGGACTAAAGTAGGCGTGAACGTCACCGTCCGTAAACCACTTCGTACACATATAGTATACATGATCCGAGGTCTGCAGTTTTCGCCAATCACTAATCAATTCGTCGTCACCGGTACGAATAATCTGATCTTCGAGCGCGTACAGATGCCGTAAAGCTTCTTGCTGCATGTCGTTACCGAGCCATGCTGTTAGATCGCGTTCACTATCAGCCCAGGTAACCGTGTTTGGCATACTGATTTCGCCCATAGCCTCATGCCGGTCAATTGCTTCCGACGTTGTATAAAACGTATTGTCGGGGTTATTCAACCATTTACCAACAAAGCTCTCAAAGAACTCAAAAATGCCAGTATCTGCCCATTGGTGTTCGCCAAACGTTTCGTAGTCCATAAACAGGTTCACAAGGGAACTGTCGGTGATGGATGCATTCGTCCACTCGCTATAGGTATCGGCAGATAGTGGCCACTGCGCCCATTCTTGATTACTAAAACGAAAGGCAAGGTCATCGCTCAGGCGGTAGTTCTTGAGCAGTAGTCTGATGTTATCGGTATTCGGCGGACGATAGACATGATTAGGACTGCGCCACTGCAAGATAGGATCCCACCCCTCGGCGAGGATACCTTTGAACCCATAGCCGTCCGCCCATTTGGCTAGTTCGTCGTTATATGACAGCTCGGTATTGCGAAAGACTGATGTTTCAACGCCGAATAATTGACGAACTTTGTCACGGTGCATCTCCACCTGGCGCTCGAATTCTTCGCGGCTATAAAAGAATGCTAGTGAGTGATAATACGTCTCAGAGACAATTTCTACGCGACCCGTGGCGACTAGCCGCTGAAAGCTGACTAATACATCCGGCGCCCATTTTTCAGCCTGTTCAATGAATGTTCCGGTGATACTGAGGGATACTTTAAATTCTGGGTGCTTATGTAATAATTTTTCAAGTAGTGCATTCATCGGACGATATGATTTGTCCGCTACTTTACGTAATACGCGCTCGTTATTGCGATCCGTTTCAGTATCTGGCTCGTTAAAGTAATCGTGGCGTTCGGCAGTGTCAAATACACTATACTGACGCACGCGTAGCGGCTGGTGGACATGCAAATATAAGACGATACCGCGTTTGGTCATACAGTGACTCCCGATTTCATATTCGAGTACATCTGCATACATTGATGCGCGACGTCCGACCATGATATCCGTGCGTATTCATGCTTGATATTCGCCTTTAGATCATGGGCGAGTGCCGGGGAGGTAGCAATACCGACAATCTGGTCAGCCAACACGTCAATATCCCAGAAATCATAACGAAATATACTATGCAGTACTTCACCGACGCCAGATTGGCGCGAAATGATCAATGCAGCATTATGATGAGCCGCTTCAAGAGCGGTCAATCCAAACGGCTCACTAACACTACTCATGACGAAGATGTCGGCAATATTGTAGGCATCGCGCCATTGCTTGCCACGTACGAAGCCCGTAAAGAAGACTTTGTCAGAAATCCCTAGTTCCGCACTCAGGCGCATTAATTCGTCACGCTGCTCACCGTCACCAGCCAGTAAAAAGACGAGTTTGTGATGCTTTTCGCAGGCCCGGGCGGCTGCACGTACAAAATGCGTCAGACCTTTTTGGATAGTAAAGCGCGTAATCGTAGTGATAACGGTGTAGCCCTCGTCTTTTAACGATTCAAGGTATTTGTATGTGCGTCGGTCATAACTATGTTCCCCCATACTGGCAACATCAATCGCGTTGTGGACAACTTCAATTTTATCAGCTGGAATGCCGTATTTTTTAATGATGATGCTTTTGGTAATATTACTGACGGCAATAATACGATCAGCCATCATCAAACCCTGGTATTCGATTTCGTGCACGATCGGATTGCCGAAGGCTTCGCCGGAACGGTCGAATTCGGTTGCGTGCACATGGACAATCAGCGGAGCATCGGTGAGCTCTTTGGCACGCATACCCGCTTCCATCGTTAGCCAGTCGTGAGCATGAATGGCGTCAGGCTTGTTATTTTTAACCATTTCTTCGACAAATTCGACATAGCGTTTCTGGACGCCGCGCATATCGGTCAGTGCTACGCTGTCTGCCTCGTTGAGACCTATTTGCTTTAGATATTTACTATCGTACGAGCCCATCAGTCCATTGCGATGTAGCGGGCCAAGCTTAGTTGCAGCGTGGATGGTCATAAACCGAGCGTCAGGATGGTGCGCCTGGTAGGGGACGACGAAGTCGATTTTTGCGCCCTTTAAAGCTAATGCCTTTGACATGTAATAACATGCGACACCTAGCCCACCGCTGTTATGCGGCGGAAGCTCCCACCCGAGCATCAGTATATTCATACCATTTGTTCACAAGCTCGCGCTTGAACGCTCCTTCTTATAACTACTTTAGTGCTCATTATAGGCCGGCGCTTATGCTTTTACAACAGTATTTGTAAGATATTCTATAAAAGTGCTTTTGTTTTAATTTTACGCCCATCTACACGTCGCTATAACAGGTAATAAATGTTAAAATGAGGGGTATGCTCGACCAAGTAAACATCAACAATATAACCGTTGAAGCCCAACAATTTTTCTCTGAACCAAACGCTTATCGTTCAGTGCTTATTTTAGTATCGACAATCGTCATAACTTATTGGCTGAGTCGTTTTCTCGCAAAAGGAATCATTCGCGTCGCCCAAGCCGTCGCGACTCGGACGGATAGCGAATCAGACGAAGAGCGACTTGTTCGTCTGCGTCAGGTCGAGACTTACCTTAGCGTCACAGTGGCGGTTATTCGCGTCGTTGCCGTTGCGGTGGTCGCCTATATCGCCTGGAAGATAATCAGTCCCACGGCTAACAGTAGCTTGGCTGCAATTGGTGCAGGTACGATATTTATTGTGATTGCCGGTCAAACGCTTGGTATTGTTCTGCGTGATGTAACTGCGGGTTCAGTTATGATTGCCGAACGCTGGTTCAATGTCGGTGACTTTATCAAGATCGAACCATTCATGGAAGTATCCGGCGTCGTCGAAGAGCTGACTCTTCGCTCAACACGACTGCGCAGTCTCAGCGGTGAGGTCGTGTGGATTCATAATCAACAGATTCACGGTGTTCATGTTACTCCTCGTGGCGTTCGTACGCTTGCTGTCGATATTTTCGTACGTGACCGCGTCAAGGGTGAACAGGCCATTGAAAAGGTCATTAGTACTGTCCCTACAGGAACAATGATGATGGCTCGTCCGCTACGCATCAAGTATGCCGAACGCTGGAGTGACGAACTTTGGCGTATTACTGTCGTCGGCGAAACCCCTCCGGGCAGGGAATGGCTAGTAGAGCGTTATTTCGTTAATGCACTAAAAGAAATCGACGAGGACAAGAAGCGCGCCGATCGTCTGATTGTCCATGAACCGATTGCCCGTTACGCCGATTCTGTCGCCGACAGCAGGTTTAAACGTGCCGTTCGCGTCAACAAAGATAAATAACCCCTCTACATTGACTTTTTATCACATTTGTGCTATAATGCGTGCAAATGACCCCACACCCGTGTTGGCCATTCCGTTCATTGAGTACAAAGGAAGTAATATGACTGTTACGTCACTAGCCGTATACTCGACCAATACGTCGGGGGTTCGGGGTCATGTCGCACATTTCGAAGTAGAAGAGCGCTCATTCGATAGGGCGCGCTACCTTCGTACGGTTATTCATCTACCGGATGCATGCCAGCTTTTTGGCGAATTCGGTGATCTGCTCGTGGAAACGAAGTTCTACGACGACTTCTACAGCGACTTCGCGTACGCACATTCCGGAAACGCCAATGAGGAACTGCTTGCAGCCGCAAAGGTCTTCATCGATAGTGCGCTCAAGCCATTCAACCCTAGGATTGGTGTTCGTGCGGTCGTAACCGATGGACGCGTCGCACTCATCGGTTACATCAACCGCGACATCGACCTCGATGCTTTTTGCGCGGATCTTGCAGAAGCGATCTACGAAGATGTTGCAGACGTCCACGTACAGCACGTCCGGGCGCGCCACATGGGCGTTCGCGAACAAAGCGAGTGGAATGATCATCAGTTGATCGACTACTAGCCCGCGCTATTACCTCCATCTCAATGATCAGTCCCTCAATAACTTCGGTTAAAGAGGGACTTTTCTTTTAGGAATCGCATTATCGGATAAAATTTGATACAATAATGCACTGTAAAGGGGCATAGTACAACGGTTAGTATATGGGTCTCCAAAACCTAGGATCGTGGTTCGATTCCACGTGCCCCTGCCAAGCCAACATCGCAATGGTTAAAGATTTCTTCGGATGTCTTTTTTTGTTCTCAAAAGAAAACACCGACCATATACTAAAACGCTCATGATTGCATTGAACCTGTATTTCTTATATCGTTAGCACATCACGTCATCTGACTTCTATTTCGCTCCTTTACAGAACTAGGTGATACCAATGGCAAAAGATGCCGAACTTGACCGTCTGAAAGCGGCGCAAGATCTTGCGTTTCAACGCAAGCAGACTGCTCATCAAGCGCAGCAACACGCTTGGGAGGCAAAAACGAGTGCACGTGAAGCGCTCAATCGCGCCCACGAGGCAAAGCAAAGTGCTTATACTAATCAAGATGCGACGTGGCAGGACTGTCAACGAGTTCGCTCGTCTAACGGTCCGCGCATTGAGCAACTGAATACACAACAAGAGCGTGCTTTCGAGAATATGAAAAGTGCGTTTGACAGTGCGTCAGCAGCACACGATCGCCGCGACGGTGCATCAGCGAGTAGCTACGCAAGCCAGGGTCATGCCTACAAGACAGAATCACAGGGCTACGTCGCCGAACGTCGACAGCTGGTCGAAGCAATTCGAACAGCCCGCGCCAAGCACGAAGCATCAAAACCCGCCTTCCAGCGAGCGAAAGACGACTTCAATTCCGCAAAAAATACGTTTGATGCGGCTAAAACCAATCATGATCGGGCGCAAGTTGAGTTCAAGCGTGCAAAGGCGGAGTTCGATCAGGCAGCTAAAGCCTTCAAAGCACGACTTGACCTTGTCAAAGCTCAGAACACCAAAAAAGCTAACGACAAACGTTCGATCGCTGAGAGGGCGGGTGTGCCATATCAGTATCGAGATGACATCTGGGTGTCAAAAGAGGATTCAGATGGAAGTATCAACATCTACTTCGGTGGTGCTGGTAGGTCGGACGGCCCAGGGCACGGACACTACACGCTTGACCGGAATGGTAATGTGACGTACAAGCGTGAACCGTATGATTCACACGGCGTACAAAATTTCCAAGAAGCGGAAGGTGCAGCGCTTCTCTATATTCGCAGTGCTCGAAGGGACCATCAACCCTTGGCTACGAATGAACATGGTGGTGTATTTCATCGTCGCAGCGACAATGGAAATACAGTATTGCATATTACGCAGTATTTCGCCGATAACTATCATGTCTCATGGGATGCTACATCCATCGGCAACGTCAATATCCACTGGACTAACAAGAATGTCCCAAAATGGCACTCTGATCGGTTCACACCTCCATCTGATGCAATACTCTAGAGTCTGAAAGGATCAAACCCCTCGTTATTTTTAGTAACGGGGGGTCTTTCATTGTATAATAATAGCATGAACCCACAGCAACAAGCGATCCTCGCGCGAGATATGATCGATATGATACAGAAATACGCTGATAATCCAGACATACTTGCGTATCTAGAAAGTTTTTCCTCTTCTTTAGTTTATATTCTTGAAGGTGTAAGTACGGTTAATTGGGCAGATTTAGCTGGAGTCTGTGATCAACGATACTACTCACTTAAGCATGGTACTCCATTGCCATTGAATAGTGACATGCTCGCGAAAGTCCAACAGAGTATTGCTCCCGACTTACCGAATACTACAGACTCTAACTAAATAAAGTTTCGAAACTCGTACACTAGGGGCTGCCAAGCATTAGCACAATGACAAAAGACTTCTTAGGAAGTCTTTTTTATTTGATAAAGTGAACGTATATATTTTGAGAATATTGACATAACTAACAAATAATGCTACAATACTGTAAAATCCACACTCGTCCGAGTAGGTCCGCCTGTTGGGCGTAGGAGAATTTCAACAGCTCGTTTGTTGACGCACAGAAGGGAAGCTACATGGCCTCCGAAGTAACAATTAAACAAGGACCCGACAAGTGCAAAATGATGCTCGGACTATTCGAGCACACACCGGTAATTTTCACCGACAACGACGGCCGCGAAACGCGCCTAGGCATCCGCGCAATCTTTCATCACTGGATGATCGTTCATGGCACTCTCCTGGATCACGCAGAAGAATTTCGCCATGTTGACGTTGAGTCAGTCTGGCTCATTCATGGCCACGTCGTAGATGAAGATGGAGACAACTTTCTCGATGAAGATGAGAAGGATGGCTTGCGAA
>JAQGHC010000012.1 GCA_028289015.1 Candidatus Saccharimonadota bacterium
GGATACGCGTATTCGTGTGTCTGGTTGGTTAGCGCAATAAAGTCGCTAACGGTTAAGCGGGGGACGTTTTTTTCCATACTTTATAATCGCGTGTTGATAAAATAAGTACCCTAGACCAATCGTGCCAATCAGCAAAATGACACGCGTCAATACAATTCCTGCAATCGCCGTTCCCTGTGCAAGGCCGGCTAACGCCAGGAAGGCCACCATAATTGCCTCATACGCTCCTGCGCCACCTGGAGTGACAACAAAGAACCCCGCAACCGACGCGACGCCGTAGGCAATCAAAACCGGTGCGGGATTAACTGGTATACCTAGCGCCCAAAACGTAATCAAGAACAACGCTACGTCTGCCGAGGTAAATAACACGCCCCACAAAAACGGTTTGATCAATATACGCTTATCAGCGTTCAATGCCAGATAGTCTTTGTGTAATTCGTCAAAAAACTGATTCACCTGATCGTGATTTAATACTCTTTTCTTACGGCCAAACGTTAATTTTCTAACAATTTTATTTGCCGTTCGCACCGTCCAACGCGCAAACCACGTCATCCTCTTCGTACTACTCATAACGAACATCGCTGTAATGATCACGCCCAACATTCCCGTTGTTAGTATCGAACTGACCAAGATAATCCATCGATTAATACCACCGTCAATCGTCACCATTAGAACGGCAATCGATAGCAGCGCGATAAACGCGGCAAAGCCCATCGAATAGCGAACCACCTGCGCCATTGTAGACTTGCCTGGCGATACGCCATAGCCGCCTAATCGCCAGCCCATGTATGATACGCCGCTAACACCGCCACTTGGCAGTACGTGATTAACAAAATTCATTTCAAGCGACATGCGCGCTAATCCTATTGGCGAAATATGGTCAATTGATTTTTTTTGGCGTAAATACGAAAACATCATTTCGCCTGCGGCATAATATACCAATAGCTGCCCAGGAATAAGTAACAGAAGAATCCATATATTGACGCGTGACAATAATTCCCAAGCATGCACAAGTTCATGGCGCGAAAAAAAGATAATGATCGCAATCAAAACTAGCGTTATCGTACTCAACCATGCGCGAAAAGACATGTAACTAGTATATACTACAGATATGTATATTGCGATTTTAGGACGACAACCAGCACTCGGAATGGCCGAGCTTGAACATTTATATGGCGCGACGAACACCCACTGGTTTTCCGATCAGACCGCAACCGTCAAAACGGATTTACTTTCAATCGAACGATTAGGTGGCACGCAAAAAGCCGGCCGCGTCGTCATTGAACTGCCCGCTAGTGACTGGCACCGTGTCAGCCAAAAAATCGTCCAGGCCTACGTCCAAGCGTGGTCTAGCGTTGAAGGTAAGATCACTCTTGGTATCAGCGCCTATGGGTTTAACCTTGATGGCCGTGAAGTGCAAAAAACTGGCATCATCCTTAAACAAAAACTGAAAAAAAATAACGTTAGTCTTCGCCTTATTCCAAATACAGAAGCAGTTCTCAATACGGCAACAGCCCACCACAACAAGCTTGGCTTATCAGACAATAAGGTTGAGCTTATCGTCATCAAAGGTGGCAACGGCAAAATTATCGTCGCCGAAAGTACGGGTTCGCAAAATATTACCGCCCTTGCCCGGCGCGATCAAGAACGTCCAAAACGTGACGCGTTCGTTGGCATGCTACCGCCAAAGCTTGCGCAAATGATGGTCAATATGACCGTTCAGGGTGATAGCAAACCTATGCGTATTTTGGATCCGTTCTGTGGAACCGGCGTCATCTTACAAGAAGCGGCACTAATGAACCACGCAGTCTATGGCACCGACCTTGCAGAAAAGATGGTCAAATATTCACAAGCTAACCTTGAGTGGCTCGCCGACACTCATCATCTGACAATCGATGCGACCGTACATGGCGGCGACGCAATGGATACACAGTGGAAGATGCCAATTGACGCCGTAGTCTGTGAAAGTTACCTAGGACAACCCTTCAGCGCCCCTCCCTCTCCGGCAAAATTAGATGACGTGCGCAAAAACTGCAATTATATTATCAGCACGTTTCTAAAAAATATTGGAACGCAAATTGAACCAGGCACGCCACTATGCATCGCTATACCCGCGTGGAAAAGTACGAACAATGATTTTACTCACCTGCCCTTAGTCAACCAACTTGAAACACTGGGCTACGCACAATATGAGTTCAAAAATATTACTCCAAAAGAACTACTCTACTTCCGCGAAGACCAAATCGTCGCTCGTGAACTACTTGTTTTAGTTAGGAAATAGGAAAAGCCAGGTCCTATAAGAACCTGGCGCGTTGCAGGTCATTAAGGGGACCTAGCTTACCCGCACTACTGGCACATCTTTGGATCACTGGGGTCAAACCCCGGAACGGGTGCACCTTGACGTTGCGCTTCGGCGGCAAACTCATTCCAAAGATGCTTCCCTTCGTCAGCAATCGCGTCGGCGATCGGCGTATTGCGTAGCGGACAGTAAATCTTAGCAAACGCCACCTTCCACTCTTCCGCGTGAGCCCCAAGTGGTTTCGTGGCGTCAATAGGGATAGACGGAAGCGTAGGAGTAGTAATATCAACCGTAGGAATGGCCGGCTTGGAATCAATAGTCACACATCCAGACAAAAGCCCGATTGCAACAACCCCTCCTATAGTAGTAGTCGCTACGCACCGAATTGTAGAGAACATCACAGCTCCTTCCGTAGAGTGTCCAGCTATGTGTTTATAGTATTTACTTAATCCAACACCTCGTCAGTAAAATAGATCACAAATTCCTATTGTCGATTGCCACCCTAACCCTTGACGAATCATGATATTTTCGCTACAATTGAACAGATTGATTTTAGAAACTATAAGGAGTTAACCTATGTCACACGTTAAAGCAGGTGGTTCATCCAAAAATATCCACAACAATGCCGGCCAACGCCTTGGTGTGAAACGCTTTGGTGGTCAAAAAGTTCGCACTGGCGAAGTACTTGTCCGTCAAACTGGTTCTACTAAAGTAGCTGGTCCTGGTACATTTATCAGCAAGAACTTTACAATTCATGCTGCTATCGATGGCATCGTTGAATTTGGCAAAGTTAAAAAAGGCCACTTCACTGGCAAAAGCGTGCCCCGCACCCAAGTCAGCGTTAAGTAATTCGCACTGAATTAAAAAATACTCCGCAAGTTGCGGAGTATTTTTATAAGAGTGCTTTAGTATTGCCGAGAGTTTAAATTCGACAATACCGCTTCCCTTGCGCGCTAAATCATTTAGCTACGACTACTACTCCTCGAACGCCGGATGGCCCTGAACTCTCTTTGGGTCGCCTCGAAACGCGACAATGGCAACATTTGCCATCTGCTCTTCTATTCTATTCTATTCTAGCAGTCTGACTACTATTACGCTCGAAACCTGGAACATGATCAATCATTTCCGCAATTTTATAAACAGTTACATTATCGCTACCACTGACTGCCTCAGGAGTATAGGGAAAGGTTTCGTGACTCATTGTTCGCTCCGTTTAGTATCTATTTTTTAAAATTATAAATAAACTATAGCATAAGTGCAATAGAAAAGCAACCCTGCGGACTGGCAGGGTTGCTAGAAAAGTACATCTGGTCTTTAGGCAGTAATGCCTAGGTGATGCTTTACGCGCTCAACAACATCGCCAATAACGACTTGTGATTTCACAAGGTAATCATCGACACCAAGAGCTTCGGCGCGCTCTTTATCCTTAGGCTGACTAAGTGCAGTTAACATGATAATGCGCATATTTGCAGTGTCGGGCGTATTACGAAGAATATCAAGCACGTCAAAGCCACTAATCTTTGGCATCATCGCATCTAACAAGATAAGATCAGGCTTGTATTCAACGGCAGCAGAAAGTGCCAGTTCGCCGTTGTTTACTTCACGGATATCGAATCCTTCCAGTTCTAGCCGGGATTTGTAGACAGCCGCAAGCGCAGTGTCATCTTCAACAAGTAAAATCTTTTTCTTTGTATCCATATATACCTCTATAGTACTGAATATTTAATAAAAGCACAAGCTCGCACTATCCGAGTTTTTGTTTAGCCGCATCCAATTGCGGATCCCTGCCCGCGTTCGCGTCCTCGGCCTTTAACTCGATGACTTGATTTGGCGTTATACCTTCCTTTGTTATATTTTTGCCGTTAGGTGTATACCAACGAGCTATCGTTACCTTTAACACCGTCCCCGCACCAAGATCAAGTACCTTTTGCACCGTACCTTTTCCGAATGTTTTCTCGCCAATTAGTGTTGCAGCCTTATGGTCTTGCAGTGCACCAGCCACAATTTCACTTGCGCTTGCACTACTGCCGTTCACTAATACGACCGTCGGAACACCTGCAAGCAGTGCGTTGTTGCCGGATTTTAACTCGTCGACGATTTTACCGTTCGTTCGTTCTGATACAACCACCTTATCATTCAGCCACAGGCCAGAAACGTCCTGTGCGGCAGTTAGATAGCCCCCACCGTTTCCACGTAGATCCAAGATAATACCGCGGACATTCTGCTGCTTAAACGTTTGCGCCGCTTTTTGAGAAAGAGCCGCCGTTTCACCGTCAAAGCGACTGATCGTCAGCGTACCAATGCCATTTTCAACCGAAGTCTGAATACTTGGGTTACTGACCGTTGCGCGGGTAATCGTAAAAGATTTTTCCTCACCGCCCCGAAGCACCTCAACTTTAACCGTCGTATCTACCTGGCCACGTATTTTTTCGGCAGTCGTCGTGGCCGTCCATTCATTTGTGGGCTGATCGTTGACGCCAATAATAATATCGCCAGCTAACAGTCCGGCCCTTTCAGCTGGGTTGCCCGGTAATATACGAATAATAGTCGGCACCTCGTTGCGTAGGCCGATCTCCGCACCAATACCGCCGCCGATTTGACCCGATAGATCATCGTTAAACTCTTTTGCCTCTTTCGCATCCATGTAAACGGTATACTGATCACCAGCCGCTGCGACCAGGCCACGGCTTGCGCCGTCAATCAGCTTCGCTTCATCAATCGAGCCATCGTAATTCACTTTTAGTTGCTGGTAGGTTTTTTGCACGCTCGATAAGTCAAGCGTACCAGTTTCTACTTTAAGTCCAAGCACTGGTGCGATAGTTCCTAAAATTTCATTACCCCGTGTTCCCGCGACAAAACTAATAACCGCAACTACGGCAATCGTTAAGACATATATATTTTTCGATATACCGGTAGGGCGTTCTAACGGCGTCGCCATAGACTTGTTGTTTGCTGACACTGATATTCCCCTATATAAATTTAAATAAAATGCTTCTTATGATTATAGCGTACCTGACAGTAAGTACGCTATATCGGTGCAAGGCTTTGCCTGTGATTACCCGCCAAAGTATATGTACGAGTCAAAGTATCGTGGACTAAGATTATTCCATTCAGCGTATTCACCCGCCCAACCAACATTGTAATGGCTGATGTTAATCGTACCGTCACCGTTGACTGATTCCACCCATGCGGCATGTCCGTATGAACCATCGTTCAAGATCGCTACTGTGCCAGCTGCAGGGACAGAACTAACCTTTAGGCCCATTGCCCGGGCATTATCATCCCATTCATGCGCATTACCTTTGCCACCCCAATATGGCATATTGCCGTAGGCTTGTTGAACTTTGAAAGCAGTGTAACTGACACACTGACGAGAATACATGCCCCAGTTATCGACATAGGCATTCATAGGTGCGCTCGCCCACTTTGTCGGGTAGCCGCCACGACTACCATCACCTGGTAAAGCAGAGTAACCACCGCCATACGTACGAGCACGTGCAGCAAGTTCGGCAGCTTGTTGCGCTTGCAACTTGGTAATTTCAGCATTCTTTGCTGCAGACATTTGCTGATACGCTGCTTCTTCGCCACGAGTCTGAGCTAAGATGCCTTGGCTTTCGGCTTCTTTTGCAGCCAGGGCTTCACGCTGTGTCTTTTGATCCGCCAGTACACGCTCAACATCAATTTTTTTCTGTTCGTTCTCTTTTTTCAGCTTTGCAATTTCATCAATAGTTTGCTGTAAATTATCGCTAATCGATGAACGATACGACTGCTTGTCGACATATTCGGCAATATTATTACTACTTGCAATCATTTCGAGCGGAGAAATATCTTCGTCAACTTGAATGTCAGCAATAATTTCACCAAGACCCTCTTTGTTATCAGCAATCTTTTGCTCATTATCTTTGATGTCTAAGACTAATTTTTCATAAGTTGCCTGGCTAAGATCAATCTGCGTTTGGATAGTCGCCTTCTCTGCCGCCAAACGATTTAACTCATTTTGCAACGTATTCGCCTGTTGGCGTAGCTCGCCGGCACGCGTTTGGAATTCGCTTACTTGACCTTTTAAGGCGTTAATCTTATCGTCGTATTGATCAGCCTGCGCTCTAGGCATCAGTGCAAGAGGCGTAGCAACGGACATTAATACAGCAGCGGCTACAAGAGCAAACTTGGTAAGAATTCCTGACGTAACTAGTGTGGTGGACCGTTGCTTCATTACGACCAATATTAGCATATGCAGAATGGACTGTCAAGAAAATATGTTAACTAGATTACAGTTTTAAGTAACGCTGTGTGGCTAGTAGCGACGACAAGACACCGATCAGTCCGCCTAGTAGAACCATGCACAGCAAAACAAGCGGCATATAGGCCGTTGAAAATGCCAGAGTATTATCAATATTAACGCCTGCTGCCAATAGCTTGCCACTAGCAGCTTGTAATAGCCCAATGCCAAGTATCGTCGCAATAACCGCGGCAATACAGCCATAAACGACCGCCTCGACGAGGAACGGTCCGCGAATAAAGCTTTTATCGGCACCGATCAGCTTCATCATCTGGATCTCATCCTTACGATTAAAAATTGCCATACGGATCGTATTAAAGACGATGAGTGACGAAATGGCGACAAAAACGACGCTCGTTAGCAAACCTGCCTTTTCAGCAAAGCCTACCCATCGTCCAATGTTCTCGATAGCAGATTTACGGTCGCCAGCAAACGACGGTTTACGATTTGGGTCGATGTTCTCTTTCAAAACCTCATTTGTTTCAACGAAAGTGCGTAATTCAGCCGGATCATTGATATCGACGATTTTAATACGGAACGTCCCGGGAAAACGGTTTGTCGCCTGATTGAGAGCCTCTAATGCGCCGGCATCATCAGCATTTGCTTTGGCAAAATTTGCTCGCGCTTCACGCGGGCTAATATAGGCAACTTCCTTAACAGATTTAAGACTTTCTAAATCCGTTTTTATAGATGCGACTTCACTATCCTCTGTACCGTTGAGGACGTAAATGGACATGTCAACACTATCGCGAATCACGCCAACGGTATCAATCAGCACATTACGCGCAGCAAATGTCGTAAATACGACAAGCAATGTAATTGTCATAACAGCGGTTGCCGCAATCGTCAACCATGCGTTACGGCTAAAGTTATTAACCCCATAGCGGCACATTCGCGCAAATGTCAGTAATTGACGGCGCTTACGTTTTTGCTGGGCAAATGCTTTTGCATCTAATTTTCGCTTAGCCATTACTGTTTATAACTCCCTTGTGCTTGGTCACTGCTAATTTTGCCATGTTCTAACGTGACAACGCGACGCTTCAATTTATTGACGATATCGACGTTGTGCGTAGTCAGAAGGACTGTCGTGCCGTATTTATTAATCTTTTCAAGAAGGCGCACAATATCCCAGCTGTGTTTTGGATCAAGATTACCTGTCGGCTCGTCGGCGATTAATATTTTTGGCTGACGGACGACGGCACGGGCTATCGCGACGCGCTGTCTTTCACCACCCGATAACTGATGCGGAAACTGCTTTTCCTTGCCAGACAGTCCGACCAATTCAATCACCTTCGGAACGGTGTTTTTAATTTCACGGTTCGTCATGCCGGCAATCTCTAAGGCAAAGGCAATGTTCTCAAAGACAGTACGCTGAGGGAGTAACTTGAAATCCTGAAAAACAACACCGATTTTACGACGAAGCAACGGAATATGCTTATCTTTAAGTGTGTCATAGTCGATACCACCAACAACGATTTTGCCGCTGGTAGGCTTTTCCTCGCGCGTCAACAAACGGAGCAGAGTTGTCTTACCTGCACCGCTCGTACCAACAAGAATAACGAACTCTTTTGGTTCGACATGCAAACTGATACGATTAAGAGCAGGCTTCATATCTTTACCGTACGATTTTGTGACGCGATCTAATAGAATCATTACTTTAGCAATTATAGCATAAGCAATGTAAATTGCCAGCAGCAGCTAGCTAATATTCGCCTCAAGATATGCTATTATAAATCCATCAATTTTTCCGTCCAATACGCCGCTTGCGTCGCGATCCTCGTATTTCGTCCGCGCGTCTTTGACCATCGTATAAGGGTGAAGAACATAGTTTCGAATTTGACTACCCCAGCTAGCCGATTCGTTAGCCTGCAAGTCGCTGATATTTTCAGCGTGCTGCTGTAGCTGCAGCTGGGCGAGTTTTGAACGCAAAATTTTCATCGCCGTTTCTTTGTTCTGTAACTGCGAACGCTCGTTTTGAATAGCAACCACAATGCCAGTAGGAATGTGCGTGATGCGGACCGCACTATCGGTCGTGTTGACCGACTGACCACCATGGCCACCAGCACGGTAAACATCTGTCTTTAAATCTTTATCGTCAATTGCAATTTCCTCAGGTGTTGTAATTTGCGGCAAGATGTCAACGAGAGCAAAACTGGTTTGACGCAGATTATCACTATTGAACGGACTAAGCCGCACTAGACGATGCACGCCATTTTCTGAACGCAATTTACCGTACGCGTATGGCCCTGTGATCTCAATGACACTACTTTTAATTCCCGCTTCATCGGCGGCTGACCGCTCGACAATCGTCGACTGCATACCCGCCTTTTCCGCCCAACGAAGATACATACGCTCTAACATTTCCGTCCAATCTTGCGCGTCAGTTCCACCTGCGCCCGCGCTCAAGCGAATGATCGCATTATGATCATCGTATTGCCCGTTAAAGAGTAGCTCTTTTTTTCGCTCCGCCAGTTCCGTCTCTAAAGCGCTAATCTGCGTTTCAAATTCCGGTAACAATGTGTCATCGCCCAGTTCCATCAACTCACGCATGTCATCAGCTTGACTACGTAGCACATGCCACGGTTGTACCATCCCCTGTAGCGCGGCTAACTGCTTACTTTTTTCCTGTGCGTACGCAGGATTATTCCATATTTCAGGTAAAGCCATTTCCACTTCGTTCGCCGCTAGCTGTACCGCCTTATCGTCAATCGCTAACTGATCGTAGGCGGTAGCAATAGATTGACGAAGAAGCTCAAGCCGCTTAGCGAGTGGCTGCATCTATAACTCCCCAATCGCGTGAACGGCAGCAACAAATTGATCCCCGCGATCACTGTAGTTTTTAAACATACCAAAGCTAGCGCATGATGGACTAAGAATAACCACATCGCCCGCCGTCACCTGCTGGCGAGCACTCGCAACGATTTCAGGCATCGCTACCTCCTTGCCAAGATTTATTACCTTAACCTGCGTACTGCGAAATGCCGCTTCGATATTATCAGCCTCGTCGCCAATTAGGAGGACGGACTTGACGTTCGTCTCATTGGCAATCGCCGCTAATTCATCAAAGTTAGCACCTTTACTTGAACCACCCAGGATAAGTACTTTCGGCTGTTTAAATGCATACATGCCAGCAATTGCGCTCCCTGGCGTCGTGGAAATGCTGTCATCGTAATAATCTACACTATTGACTGTGCGTACAAACTTCAAACGATGCGGCAAGCCAGAGAAATTATTTAATCCCGAAACCACCGCCGACGCAAAATCATCAGTCACATTACGCTCTTCAAAGTTACCAGGCACGTGATACCACGCAGCTGTAATCGCTGCGCATGCATTCTCAACATTATGCCGCCCAGGGATACGCATTTCGTTTGTCGAGCAAACCTTCTCGCGCCTGAACCAGAACCAATCGTCCTTTACATACGCGCCAAGCTCCGACAAATATGGAGTCCGGATTGCTGTCGAGTTTTCAGCAATTTTTGACGTCAGTTCGTCATTTGTATTCCATATGACTACGTTCGGTGCCTTTTGAAATTCCGTGATATTCGCCTTTGCAGCGACGTAGTCCTCAAAGTCAGCATGGACATCTAAATGATCAGGTTCGATTGGTAGAATGACTGCGGTTTGCGGACTTTTTTCAATATCCCACAACTGGAAACTGCTGAGTTCATAAACAACCACGTCATCTGCAGTAATTTCAGATAACACATCAAGCGCTGGTACGCCGATATTCCCGACAAGATGAACATTTTTGCCGGCCGCTCGAAGAATACTCGCAATCAAACTACAAGTCGTCCCCTTACCTTTAGTGCCCGTAACGCCAATAATTGGCGCTGGGCATTTCGCAAAGAACTCATTCGTTGCCGACCAGATTTTTCCATCCGTACTAATTTTGCTCGGAGGAAGACCCGGCGTACGGATCACCATGTCATATCCTTGTAATCTGCTAAACGCAGCTTCGCCAACGATCAATGACGCATCAATCGGCACTTCATGCGATGGCTGTTGCTCATCAATAATGACAACCTGATTATCGGGCATGTTCCAGTAACGATAGTTAGACTCGCCTTCCACACCGTAACCAGCAATTGCAATTTTCATTTTGCGTACCCTTATTTTTTTACGAACAATGTCTCTAATTTATCATTGAGCTCAACAATATCTTCTTTTTCACCGCTGCTAACACCGGCCAATACCCAAGCATTAGACTCGACAAATTCGCGCGCCGTAGCGATAATACATTCACGCGTAGTCTTGCGAATAGAATCTGGAACTTTTTCGTAATTTTTCACCAGACCATCAGCAAAGTATCGCCCAGTGTAAAAGTTACTGATTTGCGCCACCGTTTGCGCACCCATCTGATGGCGTCCGAGCGCATATGACTTCGCAGCCACCAATTCATCTTCGGTGATTTTACCATCTAATACATGTTTTACTTCGCGAACGATAATATCAAATAACGCACCTGATGTCTCCAGATTTACCTGCCCGCCAAAATCCCAGCTACTGTCATGAAAGCCGACCGACGTATCCGAAAAAACGCCGTACGCCAAACCTTTTTTACGAGCTGCGCCGTAAATTCGAGAGTGCATCGTGCCTGTTAATATCTGATCCAAACAGTTCATCGCCTCCGCCTCTTCGTCAGTTAACTCGCGAGGGACAGTCATCGATAGACCAAAAGTAAGATTTGAAGCCTCTTTACGGCGAATCAAAGTTGGATTTCCGCTAGTTAACTCGTCTTTAGGCACTTCAAAACGTTCACCTTCCGGCAGCTCCCAATCTTCAAGCTGACGCTTGATTTCTGCCTTACGACCACTTAATTTACCGGCAATAACAAAGCACATGTTTCTCGCAGCATGCGTTCGCTTGTGATGTTCCCGAATGTCAGCTAACGTCACGTTTTGAATTGTTTGCAAACGTTGCCAAAATGTATATACATCTTCACCCAACAGCTGTTGAATCTTTGGCCATAGCACACGATTGTGATTATTAAGATACCCCGTCAGTTCACTTTTTACGTTGCCTTTTTCTGCCTCTAGCTCTTCGCTGTTAAATTTTGGCTGACAAATTGCGACGCGTTGCAGTGCAAATATTCGATCCCACTCAAAATCCGCGCAGTCAGCGACATACACCATCGAGAGGTCACTTGTGTAGGCATTATGATAGGCGCCGTTTTTTGTAAAATCAGCTTCATAATCGTGTTCGGATTTATATTTTGCATTCGAGCCAAATGCCATATGCTCCATAATATGAGCAGTTTCATAAATGTCTTTATTGCGGACGTATCTGTTACCAGCACGAAACTGGAACTGAAAACTCATAACTGTAGCACCGGGAATGTCAATTAATAATCCTCGGGCACCATTCTTTAGACGTACTTCTTCGACGGTATGTTTCATGTATTATTTACTTCCCAACACCCGTTTATTTTCGATTTGTTTTACGATTTTGACGCTGCGCTTTTTTCTTTTTGCGAACGTCATTCTTTTGCTTATTCACTTCTGCGACAGTTTTCGTCTTCTTAACTTTAAAGTCATCATCACGGCCTTGTTCACCACTCGTGATTTCGTTCACGCCCTTTTCAACAGCATGCTCAGCAAGTCGAGTTAGCTCTGTTTCGTGATCCTCTGCTTCACTAGCTACTACGTCATGAACGTGAACATGTGTGACTGCGCGGATAACTTCATCACGGAGGGTCGCCTGTAAACTATTGAACAAGTTTTGCGATTCACTGCGATATTCGACTAACGGATCTCGCTGACCGACACTACGCCAATGGATCCCGTCGCGAAGGTGTTGCATGTTTTCAAGATGTTGCATCCAAAGTGTGTCTAGAACCTGCATATACACTTCACGCTCTACCTTACGAATAACATCCTCGCCAAGCTCTTTTTCTTTTGACGCATACAGTTTTTCAACAGCTTTTTTAGCAAGCTCTAGGCGAAGCTTATCTTTTTTCTCCGCACCAATAGTCTCAATTGTTTTATCCGCAATTGGAAACACAATTTCAAACTCTTCAGCGAATTTTGGATTATTTTTTAAAGGAAGAACGGTCAGTTCCTGCACTTTTTCACCGATCAATCGTTCGATCTCAGGCTTAATGTTGTCACCTTCAAGAATTTTACGTCGCATAGAATACACAACGCGACGATGACGATTAATGACATTGTCATATTGCACGACGTTTTTACGCGTATCGTAGTTGTAGCCTTCAATGCGTTTTTGCGCCGCTTCAAGCGTTTTAGAAACAGCCTTGTTTTGAATCGGCGTATCCTCGTCAACGCCCAATCGGTCCATCAAACTTGCAATGCGCTCGCCCTGAAAAATACGCATCAAGTCGTCTTCAGTACTGACGTAGAATTGTGTTTCCCCTGGATCACCTTGCCGGCCACCACGACCACGAAGCTGATTATCGATACGACGCGATTCATGTCGCTCCGAGCCTATAACAACCAGGCCACCCAACTCTTTAACCCCCTTACCTAGGACGATATCCGTACCACGGCCAGCAATGTTGGTCGCAAGAGTAATGGCGCCTTTTTGGCCAGCTTTTTCAACGATGGCGGCTTCACGTTCGTTATTTTTCGCGTTTAGCAATTCATAAGAAACCTTTTCTTTGTCAAGCCATGCTGCGATCAATTCGTTTTTAGCGATCGAGGCAGAGCCAACCAATACTGGACGCCCTTGTGCGTGATATTCTTTAATGGCGTCAGCAACCGCTTTTAGTTTGCCTTTTTCAGTCTTGAAAATAAGGTCTTCATGATCGATACGAGAGATCGGACGGTTTGAAGGAATCTGTATAACATCAAGGCTATAGATTTGCTGAAACTCTTCCGCTTCAGTAAATGCCGTACCTGTCATACCGGATAATTTATTATACAAACGGAAATAATTCTGGAATGAAACAGTTGCTAGTGTCATGCTTTCTTGTAAAACAGGCACGCCCTCTTTTGCTTCGATAGCCTGGTGTAAACCTTCGTTGTAGCGGCGACCTTGCATCAAGCGTCCCGTATGTTCGTCGACGATAATCACTTCGCCGTCTTTTGTTACAACGTAATCTTTATCGCGTTTAAATACGATTTGAGCCTTCAGAGCCTGGTCCATGTGATAAACGGAACGGACAGCGTCAGGTGTGTATAAGTTTTTTATGCCGAGCATTTTTTGAACTTTTTCAACGCCTTCGTCTGTCAATGCAACACTTCGACGCTTTTCATCAAAGATATAATCCTCTTCGACTAGTTTTGCGGCAATCTTTGAAAATTGATAATAACTATCAGGGTTTTCGGCAGCTGGCGCACTAATGATAAGTGGCGTCCGGGCTTCATCAATCAAGATAGAGTCAACCTCGTCGACGATCGCATAATGAAGATCTCGCTGACGAAGAAGATCAACTTCGTTCACCATGTTGTCACGCAGATAATCGAATCCGAATTCATTGTTCGTGCCATAGGTGATGTCAGCGGCATATGCTTCTTTGCGAGTAACTGGACGAAGTCTGCGCATACGTGGATCGTCATGTTCCTGGTTGTCGAAGTCTTTGTCGTAGATAAATGAGGCATCATTAACGATGACACCTGTGCTCATACCCAAGAAATCATACAATTGCCCCATCCAGCTAGCGTCACGTTGTGCCAAATAGTCGTTAACCGTAACGACATGAACACCCTTTTCTTCAAGTGCGTTCAAATAAACCGGCAACGTCGCGACAAGCGTCTTACCTTCACCAGTCTTCATCTCGGCAACGTTACCCTCGTTAAGCGCCATGCCGCCAATAAGCTGCACGTCAAAGTGGCGCATTCCAAGAACGCGATCGCCTGCTTCACGGACCAACGCAAAGGCATCAGGCAAGACATCATCGAGAGTGACTTTTTTATCCGCCAGGCGCTCTTTTAATACATCAGTCTGCTTACGCAGTTCTGGTTTGGTCATTTTTGTATACTTATCTGTCAGGTCATTAATAGCCCCAACTTTCTTTTGTAACACTTTTAAAATCCGCACCTGCGGATCACCAAACACCTTAGTTAATGCTTTCTGTCGATTTACCATCTTATAGATTCCCCTCGCTGACCTGAAACTTCTGTCAAATACTACAGTGTATTATACGCTGTTTTCATATCTTATAAAAGTAGCAAGACATAAGAAAAGCCTCTTTTTCAAGAGGCTTTTTAACATTTTGTTACTAAATGGCGTTTTTACTGCGCTTCCCTGGCATAACTACGCTTAAATTTACTTAAAACACTGCGGCGGCCAACATGGGGGATGCTTGCTTCTTTATATTTCCGCAACTGCGTCACAAGTTTCGCTTCGATAATATCTATCGCTGCCAGCATATTTACCGTCGAATCTTTTACCACAATGCGCTTATCAGGAATAGTAAATATAACCTCGGCTTCGTATTTGTTGCCATAATTGGCGTTAATCTGTCGAAGCCGCACATCAGCAGTGGCCGTTTTACGCGCATGTCGCGGGAGGTATCTATCAAGTCGTCCAATCTTCTTGAAAACGTACTTTTTTGTCGTTTCGTCCACGTCATACCGCGTACTACTGATATCGATCGAATCTATCATGCAACCCTCCTAATGTTATTGGTGGTAACCTAATTATACCACTCTAGCTGCGCTTACGTAAGTTGACGATATGGGATTAAAGTAGTGTTAAAATAATGAAGCCGATTGAACTCTATCCTAACCACACCGTTCCAACTCAACGCGACGCCCATCAGGAATTCGATGATGCATTACGAAACACCGATAATTAGTGAAATACGACGAGATTTATGGAATGGTGCGTTACTTTCAGCGATGAATTCGGGCGCATACCTTTACGACGATGACGAAATGATCGGTATTAATCATGGCATAGACACAATATCGATGAGTCCGAGATATAGACAGCGTGTCCAACGTTATTGCACTGGTCGGCGACGTGCACATGCGAACGCAGGCATGGCGTCTGTTCAATTTTCTCCACACGCAACCCCATTAAAGCACACGCCCAGCTCTACCCACCCAAATATATCTAAGGGTACCTACCCGGATGGATTTTATGACACGACAGTTAAACGGACCATACGAGGCTAGTCTGGTTATACCTTTTAACCATTACGCTGATCGCGATGACTTTCAAATTGATGCAGATACCTATGAGACTCATGGACGTAAGACTGAGTATATCGCCGTACACTCATCAACGATCATTTGGTCACTGAGCGTTAAAGAATAAATTTGCCACCTAAATACGGCTGCAGGACCGCTGGGATAGCCACCGTTCCATCTTGCCGCTGACCATTTTCAATAATCGCAATCATAATACGACCAAGGGCAAATGCCGTCGCATCGTTTGTATGTACTAGTTCAAGGTCACCGTTTTCGCGGCGAACCCGAGTCTTTAGGCGGCGCGATTGGTAGTCAGTCATGTAGTCCGCGGTGTGAGTCTCGCGGTATCTATCTTGTCCGGGCAGCCACGCTTCCATGTCAATCCCACGCGCATTCGGCTTGCCAATATCAACGGTACATTTTTGAATCACCTGGTAAGGTAATTCCAATGACGCAAGCAAATACTCTTGAATCGCAACAAATAACATATGCTCTTTCAAACCATCATCACCTATTGTAAAGCTCTCCATTTCAAGCTTGTCGAACTGGTGCATACGCAAGATACCTTCCATATCCTTTCCGTACGTTCCCGCTTCACGGCGGAAGCTTGTCGCGTATCCAAGGTAGCGAAGAGGCAATTGCTTTTCGTCAAAAATTTCATCGGCGTGCATACTGCCTAAGACATGCTCGGCGCTTCCCTGTAGCCAAAGATCATCATCCTCTAATTTGTAACGGTCGTCACGCGGCTCAAGCCTGTCCATCGCATCGTACAAATCTGTTCGGATCATAAGTGGCGGTAGAATTGGCGTAAATGGCTTAAGTGAAACATTTAAGCCGGCAGCCTGTGCAATCTCTTGCAGTCTACCCTCGTCACCGAGCGTATTAATGACATATTGAATGATAGCAAATTGCAATTTAACAAGATCGCCTTTGATATACGCAAAACGACTGCCCGCCACTTTCGCGGCACGCTCTTTATCAATCCAATCGCGCTGTTCGGCTATTTCGTAATGATTGCGCGGGCTAAAGTCAAACACTGGCTTTTCGCCTACTACTTTCGCAATGACATTTTCGTCTTCCGTCGCACCGACTGGCACGTCGTCTGCCGCCATATTTGGGACTAGTTTTAATAAACGCGTAAATGATTCGTCAGCTTCTTTTAGCGCACCCTCGATCTCGCCTAGCCGCTCTTTAAGCGCCTTCCCTTCGGCAACCAATTCGTCCGACGGCCGGCCGCCTTTCATTTTCGAAGAAATGACATTACGTTTTTCGCGAAGCTCATCTGCAGATTGCTGCAACTCACGCTTGGATTTATCCCATCGAAGCAGCTCGTCAATCGAAACGTCATAGCCTTTGCGCTTGGCGTTTTCCTGAACTTCAGTGGGGTGCGTACGAATAAAACGAATATCTAACATGGCCTTATTGTATCACTCAGTTTACACCGAGGGTAGCCTACAATAAACTTATTCGGTACGCAGCGCTTCAATCGGGTCAAGTTTTGCTGCTTTGCGCGCCGGCAACATGCCTGCCGCCACCGAAACGATCATCAAGCCGATAATTACTCCTGCAGCCGCAATCGGACTAAAGATCAACAAGTTAATGTCACCCAAGCTGAGCGCTTCGCTTATAAATGGATTAGCAATAACGCCAGCAATCACCGCCATACCCGACCCTATTACTCCACCCAAAAATCCAACCCATGCCGCCTCGTAACGAAATAGACGACCGACATCTCGCTGACGCATTCCAAGCGCTTTCATCAGCCCAATTTGCTGCGTGCGCTCAAGAACGCTTATGTACTGAGTGTTGATAATTCCAAAAATAGAAGTCAATACCGCAAGCGCACCAAACCCAAGCAGAATTCCCTGCAAGACATTAATAAACGTGTTCAGCGTGCCTAGTACATCTTTCGCCGTCTGCGCCTCGTACCCCATCCTTGCTAATTCCGTTTTTACAGTTTCAGCAGCGTCGGGATCGTTCACTCTGACCGATGCAAGCGCAAAATTACCATAATCACGTGTATCTTTACTGACATAATCGTATAAATTCTTTGCTGCCTCATTTGATAAAAGAAGCGTACTTTGCGCACGCAACGCCAAACCAGATTTATCACTTACAGCTTTCACTTTATACGTAAATGTCTCCATCTCAGGGCTGGTGGCAAATGAAGATAACCGCTCCGCGACAATATCGACAGTCTTACCAATTGCCGCTTGGTCACTCGCAAACCCAAGTGCCTTGACGTATTCCTGCGTAAGAACAATCTCATCAGTTGAAAGATTGCTATTCGCGCCACCGGCCACATACTTTAATTTTACACTGGGACTGAATGTACTGATCGGAGCGACGTATTTATCTTGGCCAGTGCGAGTAATGTATTTTACAGACGGACTATAATTCGGGGCGACACTTTCAACATTTTTTACCGCAACTATACGAGTGATATCATTATTGTTCAAGAATGACGCGGGAAAAAACGGGTTTGCAGAAGCCGCACCTGCCGATGATATGTCGGTATATTTCTGCGGCCCTTCCTGTTGCTGTTCGGGTGCTTTTGTCACGCTTAGCTCATTGACATCAGTGTTCGCACTGACGATTGCATCCGTATACGCTCGCCCACCAGCACCAGCGGCAAATGACAGTGTAATCGTAAATGCACCGACGCCGATCGCCAAGCTTGTAAGAAGCGTGCGCGCTTTTGCCTGGCGTAAACTGCGCCCCGCTCTCTGAATCGTATCCCGCATTTTCATAGTTGAATTTTCCTTGCTACCGGACGGTGAGCGATTACTGGTTGTTGCGATTCAATGATTGATTCGATAGTGCCATCTTTAATCCGTATTTGAATATCACATTTCTTTGCCAGGTCAGGATCGTGTGTGACGATAATTAACGTGCTGCCACTTTTTTTATTGTAGCCAAATAATAAATCCTCAATCTTTTCACCAGTCGCACTGTCTAAATTTCCCGTCGGCTCGTCGGCAAACAAAACCCGCGGGCTATTAACGATTGCTCGCGCAACAGCTAACCGCTGTTTTTGTCCACCGGATAAATCTCTAGCACGTGACTTAATCTTATCCAATAACTCGACCGATTCCAATGTTTTCTCAATCATGCCGCGACGCTGCCTGACCGGTGTTTGCGCAATTTCGAGCGGTAAACTAACGTTATCGTAGCAACTTTCATTAGCTTGGACAAAAAAACTCTGAAATATGAAGCTCATTTTTGTTGAGCGAAATATATCTACTTCTTTTTGTTTCAACTGTAAAATGTCTTGCCCATCGATAATCACTTCGCCAACACCAGGTCTATCAAGCCCGCTCATGACATGCATGAGCGTACTTTTACCGCTGCCCGATTTGCCAAGGATCGCGACGCTTGCGCCGTCTGGAACAGTAAAATTGACATTGTCGAGTGCCGTGAATGTCGTATGTTTTTTGCCATACGTTTTTGTTACATTTCTTACTTCGATCACGCGCAACCACTCCTCGGATTCATTATAATTACTTTACTCACTATAGCATTGAAAACGATTATGTTTTCTACTTTATCGTTTGTAGGTCTGACTTCGGGGACACACAACGACATAATATGATATCCACTACTATCTGCCGCGTCGGCGATCATATTTGCGCTTATGCTGCGGTCGCCATGAGCGACGACTGGGTTGATCAGCATGACGATCGCTATCTTTGCGGTGTGCACCTAATTTTGCCATAAAGACGTCGCCTAAATATGTCTGCATTTTTCCCACCTTCACCAGATCTTCACGCTGATAATCACTCAGCTCTTCAACGGATATCGCCTTACCAACAATCGCGCGGACTTTTTGCTGAATCTGGCGCAAAGGAATCATAGGTATTCGCCGATTATAGCCACGCTGCAGATACCGACGTTCCGTCTCTAACTGTTCATATATCCAGGTACCATACATTTCGCTAAATAGCCGCTTGTCACGCGCAGTTCGCTGTGTCACCGGCACACCACCGCCTTCGATAGTGCGGCCATTAAATCGCACAAGCTGGCGAGTCGCCAAGACCCCGCGCTGACTGTCAAAATATGTCTTTCCTTGGCGAACACTAAATAGGTGCGGCGCTAACGCCTGCAACCATTTCGGGTTCACATCAGTAATTCCCTGAACCAGATGTAGCGTTTCAAGATCGCCTTTTTGTGTCTGAATTTGTAAGTCAAACGGCGTACCGGCGACTAATTTTGGATTAGCAACAACAGTACTGCTTGATAGTTCGCGTTTCTTTTTTGTCGTTAAGTGAATTGCCGATCCGTCACCTTCTATTAACCATAGCTGGTCAATTTGACCAGCTATGATACATTGCAATAGTCTTTCTACCTCCCCTGACTCCACTGGCGTCAGCGCACTTCCGTCTAACCCTAAATCGCGGTGCAGGCGCCCCATCACTTCACCTGCCTTATCGATATTCTTGCCGATAATACCGAGTTCTTCGTACATCTCAGGGTCGATATCCGGTATCGCCAGATAGACATCGTACTGCGCGATCAAATCAGAGCGCGTCTGTTTGGTATACCTGCGCCACCCGCTATGCCGCGTCCCACCCTTCACAATTCCGCCAATCTCTTGGATAGCTATAATCGCCGCCAGTTTTACCTGCAGGGGGGCGTCATACTGCGACACCTCAACAAGCATTCGTGCATAATTTGACTCGACAGGAAAGCGCTCCATCTGTCGACCAATACTTGTTACTTCTCCTGTCCTGGTTAATGCGCCTAAGTTCACCAATGTCTGCTTTGCGGATCTAATCGCCCGCTTGCTTGGGTCATGATAAAAATTTAATTCTTCTATATCTATACCGACATTTGCCAACCTCAGCGTCAAGCGATCGATATGCTTTCGCAGGATTTCTGGTATAGCGTATTCGGGGCGGTCATCAAACGCCAGGCAGGGCATTTCATCAAGAGGGGCTAATATATATTCGCCTGCTTTCGTACGACCAGCACGGCCGGCACGCTGCAAGCAATCTGCTTGTGAGATTTGCGAGATAAACAAGCCCTCGACGCCGTTCTGCACTTCACTTCTACGTGCTAATCCCGAATCGATAACTACATCGATGTCGTCTATCGTGACGCTGGTCTGGGCAATGTTCGTCGATAAGATGATTTTTCCGTTTGGATAATTCGCAAATGCCTGTTGCTGAGCGGACGCCTCCAACTGGCTATGGAGTGGAATGATCGGCACACCAGCGCCTGCTGCATTTTTCTTTAGTGCGTAGGCCAGACTTTCAATTTCTGCTTTTCCAGGTAGAAAAACAAGCATGTTGCTATTACCCGTATCGAGTTTTTGTACAATCTCTGTCAGCACGTCCTTACCTACTCGCTTAGTAACTTCAAAGCTGCGGCCCGGGACCGAAATCGTTGCTGCGCCGTTAAAATAAGCGGCAAGCGCATCAACTTCGATGGTTGCGCTCATGATGACAACTTTGAATCTTGGTTCTTCTTGGCAACGTTTTTTTGCCCACGCAACTAAGACCTCCATATTCTCATTCCATTCATGCACCTCATCTAGTACCAGAACCTGGCGGTCATTCGTACCGCTGCCTGTAATTTCACGCACCAATTGTAATCCGTCCGTACAGTACAAAATTGCCGTATCCGGTCCATCATCCCGTTCATGTGCCGTCCGATACCCAATTAAATTATCACCGTCTTTGCCAGTCCGCAGTGCCCATTCTTCGCGGACGCGTCGTGAAAGATTGCGAGCCGCAAGAATACGCGGCTGGGTTACTATCACTTTTTGATACCCATGATCGGCAAGATATTGCGGCACCTGGGTGCTTTTTCCAGCACCAGTTTCAGCCGTGATGATGGTTACCTGATTGGAATCTACGGCAGACAAAATCATATCCTGGTAGTCAAACACCGGTAGCTCATCTGTGAAACTTGATGTATGTAGTGTCATATTTCTATTGTACCGCATATGATTAAAAAATAATTAGCACTCTTGACTAATGAGTGCCAACATCTTTATACTAATAGTAGAAGCGATTATAGCTTCTCTCGGGCGTTATTTTTAACCATTTAACGAAAGGAGAAAATATAATGAACAAACTTATGAGATACGACCCTTTTACAGAGCTAAATGCGCTGCAAAAACAATTTTTTGGCGATGATCCGCTTTCGCCGTTCAAAGGTGTCAACATCCCCACAACCGACGTCTACACTAACGAAGACAACCAATTGATTGTCGAAGCGCACCTGCCAAACTTTAACCAAGAAGACGTCGACATACAAGTTGATGACGGCGCGCTCATCATTCAAGCGGCCCGTCACGAAAAAGAAGAAGACAAGAGCAAAAAATATGTCGTTCGTGAAAGTAGCAGCAGTTTCTACCGCCGCATACAACTACCTGAACGCGCAGACATAAACAAGGTACGGGCAAACCTGGATGATGGCGTCCTTAAGGTGGCGGTGCCGCTTACTCCGTTACCTGAACCTAAAAAGGTTGCTATCGAAAGCAAGTCGCGTAAAAAGGTGTAACGTCCGATAAAAGATGCCCTTCTGGGCATCTTTTACATCAGCATGCTTCATGATTGACTTTTTATACCTATTATGCTTAAATTGTATTATAAAAGCCTTTCAAAGGAAAAATTAAAATGTCAGTACTAGAAAAAAATTCACCACCAACCATACAGCCTGAACGGCCTAATTTAACAGATGTTCAAGTTTACTTAGCGCGCACTGGCGCAGCTGAAGAAGCCAAACAAGCGCACCGTTCCAAATATGCGCATGAGCATTTTACGGACCGCCATATTGAGACGATGTTAAATCAGGATGCTGAATTACAACTTGGCATTATCGCACTATCTGCCTCCGCTTCATCAAGTCCTGAATTCACGATTCCAACAGGCGATAACTAGAACTCTCCATTAGAAGTCGCTATACTAAACATATCATTTAAACAATTAAACAATCGAGTTATTTATCTACATGCAACCACAATACATCACACAAAGCACACTAGAAACACTTGGCATTGACCTGTCTGGCGAAGATGTCGATGCCCTTTTGGACGATCTAAACGAAACCCTCCAAGAGCGCGTTGGGACAGAAATCGCTCAATCACTTCAAGAGGAGCAACTAAAAGAATTAGCCGATCTGCAAGAATCAGCCACTGAAACAGAAATTGGCACATGGCTACAGAAGAATGTTCCTGACATGCAACAGATTATTCAAAACGAAATCGATATCCTTATCGGTGAGATTGTTGAAGAAGAAGAGGAGTGAGCCCTACTAACTAAAAAAGACTCGGCGACGCGAGTCTTTTTTAGTTAGTCGAGATGTACTTCTGGATATATCTCACGAGTCGTATTGTCGTATTCCGTTCGCAGTTGCGGAAATGGCACACCTTCGCGAGCAGTCACACCTTCAAAAATCCAAAATACACGCTCGCTATAACCCCAGCCGCAGGCAGGTGGCATGCCGTATTCGAGCATTTCTACAAAGTCGATATCAAGCATCATCGCCTCATCATCACCAGCTTCACGCATCTGCTGCTGCTCAACAAAACGATTCAACTGATCGATCGGATCATTTAATTCAGAAAAGCCGTTGCCAAGCTCTGAACCGGCCATGACAGGCTGGAAACGTTGAACGGTTTGATCATTATCAGGGTTCGACTTAGCAAGCGGACTAATGAACTTCGGTGTGTTAATTAACCAGACCGGACCAGCGACATCCTTGCGAATATTTTTCCACAACTTATCAATACCACGAGCACGGTTTTCAGTTTGCTCTACTTCTAGTTTGTTGTCAGCCAGCGCCTGTTTAACATCCTCGAGTGAAGACTTGTAAACATCAATGCCATAGTGCTCATTGATGACCGTCGCATAATCCCACACTTCCCAATCGCCACTCATATCAACGTCAAAATTATTTAACTTAAATTGTAGTGTATCAAATGTTTGTTCAAGGACATACTTATACATCCCTTCCATAAATTTCATACCGTCCTGCCAGTTGGCATATGCCCAGTACCATTCCATTGCAATGTGCTCTGGTAGATGCTCGTCGCTGTAATTCTCGTTACGGAATCGTGGCCCTAGGTCATATACCTTTTCAAATCCAGCCCCGATAAGGCGCTTAAGCGGGAGCTCGTGGCTTATGCGCAGGTAAAAATCCTGATCTAACGCGTCCATGTGCGTCACAAACGGATTGGCGTCTGCGCCACCAGTCGTATGCTCTAAAACAGGAATGTTGATCTCAAGAAAGTCATTTTGATTAAGATAGTCGCGTGTTGCCTGCCAAAACTTTGAACGACGAACAAAACGATCACGAACATCCTGGTTGACGTTCATATCGACGTAGCGACGTCGTAACCGCTCTTCTTTATTAGTTAGTTCCGTCGGCATAGGACGCAAAGATTTTGTCAGTAAACGAAGCGTATTACCGGCCACGGATATTTCACCTGTTTGTGTTTTGATAACCGGACCGGTTGCTTCAATAAAATCACCCGTATCAAGCAATGGTAGTTCTTTCATCCCAATCACACCGCTTGCGCCGTCAAGCGCAGCCACCTCGCCTGCGCGAAGGAATAGCTGCACCTGCCCACTGAAGTCTTTGATGACAATAAATGCTAGTTTACCAAACTTACGAATACTCGTAATACGCCCAGCAACAGTAACAACCTGGCCTTCTAATTGATCAAACTGGGGGGCAATTTGACCGGCATGGTGCGTGCGGCAGCTTTCGGCAGGAAAGGGATTAACGCCGAGCGCCTTTAGTTCATCTAGTTTACGTAGTCGCTCATCGCGGTAATCTTGTAGTGTTGCCATATCTGTTACAGTATACCGTATTTGTTTAAAATTAAAAACTCGTCCGGTGTCGAACGAGCTTTGAGATGTATGTTGCTATGATTAGCCAATGTTAACAATTTTATAGCTGATCTCGCCCTTTTGAGTGCTGATCGTTGCGCTATCGCCAACTTTTTTACCCATTAGCGCTTCGCCAAGTGGTGACTCATTGCTGATTTTGCCCTCTAGCGGATTAGCTTCGACAGGACCAACGACAGAATAAGTCGTCGTTTTTTTACCCGATTGTAGTTCTACCTTGCTGCCAAGAATAACTTTTGAGCTTTTTGCCGCTTTAATAAGTTCAGCGTTCAATAAGATATCTTCGATTTCAGCAACGCGACTCTCAACAAGACCCTGCTCTTCACGAGCGCTGTCGTATTCAGCATTTTCACTAAGGTCACCGAAATCACGTGCTTCTGCAATCTTATCTGCAATCGCACCACGGCGACCGACTAGTTCAGCAAGTTCTGCTTCGAGTTCTCGTTTACCTTCATCGGTAATTTGATACATTTTTTTCATACGTCTATTCCTCTAATTCACATTATATAGGGGTTTAAATAAATTTTATTACGCTACATATAGCGTAATGCCCCTGAAGTTTTTTACAGTCAATTTAGTTTATCAAGCAGTTCATCGCGTGTCAATAGAGTCGTGTCGCCACCGGTGCGTGGAGTAAATTCGTATTGACCCGCCTCTATTAATCGGTCACTGACTGTCACGCGGTATGGAATACCCATAAGTTCAGCGTCGGCAAATTTTGTGCCTGGCCGCTCATCGCGGTCGTCATACAGCACATCGACACCTTTCGCCATTAATTCGTCGTACAGCTCGTCGGCGTGCGCAATCGCCTGCTCCGCACCGATGCGTACAAGATACACTTTTGCGGGAGCGACGTTCTCTGGCCACACCAAACCCTTATCATCGCTGAAATGCTCCGCGATCAACCCCATAACACGGCTTGGACCGATACCATAGCTACCCATAACGACAGGCTTCGAGACACCATCTTCATCCGTAAAATTAAGATTTAATGCGTCAGAGTATTTCGTTCCAAGTGTAAAGATATTTCCCACTTCGACAGCAGTCTCTTCGACAAGTTCATCTTTTGTAATCCCAAGGCTGGCCAATACTTCATCATTGTAGACTTCCTCGTTAATCGCAATATTCTTGCCTTTGTGAACATAGATCTTATCTTCACCCACTGAACTCAGCGTTTGAAATTCATGACTATATTTAGCAAAGCTACCACCACTGGCAAATGTTTTGAAGGTAATATCACCAAGACCAAGTCGCGCATATACTCGATCATAAGCCTCGCTGATACGTTCGTAGAAAGCATCGTGCTCAGCTTGGTCACGACTGAAACTATAAAGATCCTTCATCCAAAATTCACGGCCACGCATCAACCCACTTTTACTGCGCAGTTCGTTACGGAATTTAATCTGGAACTGATATGGATACACTGGCAAATCTTTATAGCTACTGATAAAGCTTTTCATCAATTTTGTCAGCGGCTCTTCGTGGGTCGGTGCAAGCCCCAGTTCGCTGCCGTTGGCAAGCTTCGTCTTAAACCAGACGTCCATCACCTTATCGTCCCATCGGCCCGAAGCTTCCCAGACGTCTTTTTGTTGCAAGGCTGTCAGACTAAGCTCGTTACCACCAATCGCATCCATCTCTTCGCGAATCACATCAATGACTTTATTTAAAACAATTTTACCAAGTGGCAGGTAATCGTACACGCCCGCCATCTCTTTGTGAATAAATCCCGCGCGGATTAACAGCTGGGCGTTCTTAGACACTTCATCGCCTGGGGCGGTTTTGCTGGTTTTAGTAAATAGTTGCGATACTCGCATGATAGTTTCTCCTGGTTAAGTTAGGTTGAATCGTCGATATATTAAAAAGAGCTACCGACCGAGCGGCAGACGTACAAGGAAAGATGGAGCTAAATGCGTCATCATCACCCACCCATTGTAGATAATAATGCCGTATTAATAAAGAGGAGATAAAACGCCAAGCCGTTTTTCATCATATGAAGCACGATTCCTGCCCAGATACTCCCCGTCACTTCACGTAGACTACACATCACCACGCTCAGCACGAACACATCCAGACCGACGTTCGCGCCCGCAAGCAGCCCCCCGTCCCATTTCATATGCAATAAGCCAAATAAAAGACTGGTGATGCCTATCGCCATCCATATCGGCACCGATTTCCTTAATTTACCGTAAAGATAGCCCCTAAAGATTGCCTCCTCGGCGACAGGTGCTATCATCACCAGCGTGACAAATGCAAGGACGTACTCGTATTGTTTCGTAAGATCCTGAAACCCGATATCTTGTGATTCGGCGGCGTTAAATCCAGGCGCTAATTGCGCCACAATATACATCATAAGTGCAGAAGCCAACAAGTAAATAACGAAGCCTGCAGGCGCCAAGCCCAAATCAATCCAAGATGGCAGTCGAGCTAGCCCTACATCCTCGCGAGTCGTCCTAAAGCCTTTTATCCACATCGGCAGGCTGACGATGACGCCGAAACATAATAGATAGATAACCGCTGCAGCGACTGTTTCTAGTACCGAAGTATTCACTTCTGTAAATACGACGCCGAGTCCCCGTAGTGCCGTAATAATAGCCACGACGAGCATTTGCGCAAAGACAAAGCTGATAAACACCCACGCAGGCAGCGCGATCGCCAGCCACCATCGGTAGGCACGAGGTTTTTTCACCACCGGCGTCACCGCCGCAGGGTTAGTTGAAAAGCTTGCCGACATCTGCAATCGTCACAATTATAATTAATCCCATTAATATCATAAAGCCAGTCGCCTGTATTTTCTCTTCGATCTCTTTCGTTAATGGCTTTTTCAATAGGCGGAACAGTGCCATCGTAAACCATCGGCCACCATCAAGCGCTGGAATAGGCAATGCGTTCATCACTGCCAGTGTTAACGAAACAATCGCTGTTAAAAAGATTAGCTGCGTTGGGCCTGCGCGCTCTGCAGCAGGGAAAATCGTCCCTAAAATGCCCACTGGACCTGCCACACTGTTGCCAGCTTTTTCGAGATTTCTACCCCCTTCTTCTCGCACGGAAGAATCAAGGCTGAGATGCATCACAATGCCCTTAGTGAAGTTAGCAACCAAATCACCCAATCCCTGCAACGTGACGACTGTAAACTGCCCCGTTGTGACGACACCGACTATCGGTGCCGACCAAGTAGCCTGGATCTGCTCGCGCTGTCCCGAGCTCACACCAAGATAACCGTCCTGCTTGTCGGCCTTCAGTGTTGCGTTTGTCGTACTCTCGACACCACGACGTGCGTAAATTATTTCTACAGTCTTGCCTTTGTTCGCCTCTGTAGCAGCTGATAAATCTTCCGCTGATGCCACGCTACGGCCAGCAAAACGAACAATCTGGTCACCTACTTTCAAGCCAGCCTTGTCTGCGGGCGAATCTTTAACGACAAGCCCAAGCTCGATTGGCCTCTTTATTATCGTCGTATCATTTGCGACTGAAAATTGATTTGGCAGAATTTTTGGCAATCCAGTCCACGCTAGGATGGTCAGTAGCAATGCTGCGACCACCCAGTTAATCAATACTCCGGCTAGCAAAATACGTGTTTTTTGCCAAAACGTCGCCGCGCCATAATCGCCTTTTTTACTGGCAGCATCATGCTCGCCTTGCAATTTGACAAACCCACCTAAAGGCAGCCAATTGAGCGTAAATAAAACGCCATTCTTGAGTTTTTTTGCCCATGCGCGCGGTGGGAAGCCAATGCCAAACTCTTCGACGACGACTCCGTTACGTCGAGCAAATATTGCGTGCCCTAGTTCGTGGACGGTCACTAAAAAGACCAAGATTAATACGCCGACAATGATACCAAAAATTAATTCCAATTTACCCTCCAAATCGTCGGCTGCGCCGTGAATATTCTTCTAGTATACCCCTGACGTCATCTTTTGTCATGTCTGGCCATAATTTATCTAGAAATAACAACTCGCTATAAGCGGCGCTCCATAGCATAAAATTACTTAACCGCTGTTCACCACTTGTTCGAACAACAATATCAATCGGTGGAATCTCAGGCGCATACAGATGTTGCGTAATTAATTCGGGCGTAATCTCGTCAGCATCCACTCCCGACTGAACAATTTTTTTGCACGCGTCCGCAATCTCTGCCTGACCGCCGTAGTTTAGGCACAAGACAAAAACTCCGCCGGTCATCGTCGCCGTCTTCGCTTCGGCCTGATCAATCGCTTTATTCACTTTGGCGCTAAGTCGCTCGCGCGAGCCAATCACCTTTAGCTGTACGTTATTGTCAATAAACGTTCGTAGGTCAGCCCTAAACGCATTAATAATAAGATTCATCAGCCTGACCACCTCATCCTCGCTGCGCTTCCAGTTCTCTGTAGAGAATACGTAGGCCGACGCATACGGCACTCCGGCGCGCAGTGTCGCAAACGCCACCTCTTTCAACGCCCTGTAGCCTGCCAGATGGCCCTCATATGTCGGCAGCTCGCGCTCTTTTGCCCAGCGGCGATTGCCATCAACGATAAAGCCGATATGCTGTGGGATGGTATTTTCACTACTCACGACCAAGATACCCCTCTAGCAGCAAGATGTCAGCCTTGTCTTTATCACTCAGTCGCTGGCGTTTCCAGTCAATGACAAATTGCGGATTTGCAAATCGGACTCCTCCAACGGTAATGCCGTCACGATACAACTCTTCGAAGTTCGGGACCGCATCATTCCCCCACGACATGAATGCTTCCGTGTCATCGTGAACTAAAATGGGCTCATCGTGCTTGGTAGAACGGCTCCAATCGGGTGTATCTGACAGCGATATGAACAATTCCGATGCCAACACAAGATCCACATCCCCTGCCCTGCGAAGTCCAAGCGCATCCAACACTCCACTTCCAATCACCACCACTTGATCAAGCGGCAACTGCAGTTCGTTAACGCGCTCGACGATTGTCATTAGATAGTTAAAATATCCTTCTCTTTAGCAGCAAAAATACTTTCAATTTTCCCCTGGTAGTCAGACATCAATTTGTCAATTTCTTTTTCTACGCGCTTAACGTCATCTTCAGATAATTCTTTGGCGTCCTTTTTGCGCTTGGCGTCTTTTAGTGCGTCCTGACGAACATTGCGCAGTGCGATACGAATTTCTTCGACCTTGTCAGAAGTTTGTTTTACTAATTGTTTGCGCCGTTCTTCAGTCAGTGGCGGCACGGGAACGCGAATAATACGTCCGTCATCGCTCGGGTTAAAGCCGAGCGACTGATCGGCGCGAATAGCTGCCGCGATCAGTTGGACGTTAGCAGGGTCAAATGGCGTAACCTGCAGCATCTGTGGCTCTGGAGCGGTGATGTTCGCCACTTGGTTCAGCGGAGTTGGCACGCCATATGCCTCTACCTTGATGCCTTCGAGCATGCTCGGATGCGAGCGGCCAGTGCGAACCTTTCGCAGTTCTTCTTCGAAGTGCTCCAACGCACCTGCCATTTTTAGTTCATAGGGATCGGTATCAAACATATTTTTCCTCGTTTTATTCTGTTGTCATTATAGCAAAATTACTCTTCAAATAGTAAAACATCGATGTAGCAGCGTACGTGATGATCCTCACAAGAAAAACCGGCTATTTCTAGCCGGCTATTTCTTGATCAGATACGTATCTTATTCAGTTACACCAAGTTCAATTCGCTTGAACTGGCTGACGCGAATGTTTTCGCCGCTTTTTGCGATTTGGTCTTTAATGCGACCTTCGACAGTCATACTGTCGTCAAGTATAAATGTCTGGCTCATCAATACTTTTTCAGCAAAGTGCTTCTTGAGTTGACCTTCAACGATTTTCTCACGCATTTCTTCAGGTTTTTTCTGTAGATCTTCGCTTGCAAGCAATTCCGCTTTGACGCGCTCTACTTCTTCAGCTGGAATATCTTCTTTTGAAACGTATTGAGGTGACATTGCGGCAACCTGCATAGAAATTTGATGCGCTAGCTCCTTGAAATCATCAAGGCGAGCAACGAAATCAGTCTCACAATTTAACTCTACAACAACGCCAATGCGGCTTGAGTGAACGTAGCTATCAATGACACCCTCGCGAGTTTCGCGGTCGCCCTTTTTCTCAGCCTTTGTCAGACCTTTTTTGCGCATTTCTTCTAGTGCCTTATCAAAATCACCGTCAGCTGCTACCAAAGCAACCTTAGCGTCTGTCAGACCAACACCAGTTAATTCTTTTAGCTTTTTAATGTCTTCGATTGAAACGCCCATTATTATTTCTCCTCAGAGTTATCAGCTGGTTTTTGTGAGCCGGCGCCTTCTGCGACTGCAGCTGTAAAGTAATCAAGTAGCAATTGCACACCCTTGATTGCATCATCATTACCTGGCACAACGTAGTCGATGTCGCTAGGGTTAGCGTTCGTATCGACAAGTCCAACAACTGGCACGCCAAGAGTTTTCGCTTCTTTGACAGCGTTAGCGTCAGTGATTACGTCGATGATAACAATTGCGCCTAACTTACCGTTAAGGTCTTTGATGCCGCCGTACTTAACGTTCAGTTCATCAATTTCTTCCTGGAAGCGTTGCACTTCAAGCTTATTGTAACGCTTTTCAAGATCACCGGCAGCCATTCGCTTTTCAAGATCTTTTAACTTCTTTACTTGCTGAGTAACAGTGTTGACGTTCGTCAACATACCACCAACCCAACGCTCCGTGACGAATGGTTGGTTAATTTTCTGAGCAGCTTCGCGGACGATGTCTTTCGCTTGCTTTTTTGTACCAACAAATAATACTTGCTTACCACTTGCCGCTACCTTTGTAAGGAATGGAAGTGCTTTGTCTAGACCTTCAACAGTTTTAGTCAGGTCAATAATGTGACTGTCCTGGCGTTTGCTGTGAATGTAAGGTGCCATTTTAGGGTGCCAACGGCTCGTTTTGTGTCCAAAGTGGACACCAGCTTCGAGCAAAGCTTTAATATCGACATCTACTGCCATAATTGTTTACTCCTTGTTTCCTCACCGTCCGCTCTGATGATTCAGAAGTATGCGGAACGGTTGTGTCGTTAATAATTGTTACCATCGTATTATACCGCACAATCGACCCTTTGACAATCCCTGGCCAATCAGATATACTAGTTCAGATATGAAAAGCACTATACACCCAACCGATTACCGTCCCGTCGTATTTAGCGATGACGTGGCTGGGTTTGCGTTCTTGACACAGTCTACTGCGCAGACCAACGACACTATTAAATGGGAAGATGGCAACGAGTACCCACTCGTCAAAGTCCACATCTCATCAGCTTCTCACCCATTCTTTACTGGTGAAGAACGCATCATCGACACCGAAGGTCGTGTCGATCGCTTCAAGGCGAAATTTGCTGCCGCCGAAGCACGCAAAGAAGCACTTGCAAGCAAAGCTAAAAAAGCCGCTGCTAAAAAAGCTTCAAAAGCTGAGCAATAGCACACTAATAAAAAAGAGACTGCCCTTTAGCGGTCTCTTTTTTGTTACAATATAATTAGACAATCGTAATGGAGTTCTCCCTAATGGATCAACGACAACCAGAAGCACCCGCCCACCAACCGCCAGCCGAACAAGTGGCTCCTATTGCGCCGGCAAAAAACAAACGCAAGATCCTAGCACTCTGGCTTTTGATCGGCCCGACGGCCCTTATTGTAGGTTCGCTTATCTTATTTGCAATTGTTAACGCTATCCTTGCCAGTACAACGCCCGTAAGTGGCGAAATGTTTGGCGGTCAGTCAATTATCCGATCTATTCTAAATGTCATTCTGTTCTTAGTTGGCATCGTTAGTGTTATCACATGGATGCCAGGTATCATTGCCGGCATTATTTTACTAGCGACACAAAAGAAGTCATAATTATATGCCAAAAATTAGCCTCAATATCGACGAGCTCACCACCGAAAAAGCCGAATTGGCTGAATTTTTGGCAACCCCAAGCGCCTACACTGATCCTGATTTCAGCAGTAAGAATAAACGCTTTACTGAACTTGAAACAATTCTCGAAAAAGCTAACTTACGCCAGACACTTGAATCGCAGCTGATTGAAGCAAAAGAGCTGCAAGGCGGCGGCGACGAACTAGCGGAACTTGCGAAAATGGAAGTCAGCGAAACAACTGAGCGTCTTGCAAGTCTTGAAGACGAATTATTTGTTATGTTAGCGCCTAAGGACCCTAATGATGAAAAGAACGTCATCATCGAAATTCGTGCGGGCGCTGGTGGTGATGAAGCAAGTCTATTTGCCGCCGAATTATACCGTATGTATTTACGCTACTGCGAAACCCACAGCTTAAAAACCGAGCAATTATCTGAAAGTGCCAACGATACTGGCGGTTATAAAGAAGTTGTTTTTAGCGTTAAAGGCGATATGCCCTATGCGCAGTTAAAATTTGAGTCCGGAGTCCACCGCGTACAGCGCGTTCCGCAGACTGAATCACAGGGTCGCATTCACACCAGTACAGTTACCGTCGCTGTTCTCCCCGAAGCCCAAGAAACGGACATCGAAATTGGCGCAAATGATCTTAAGATCGATGTTTACCGTGCCGGTGGCCATGGCGGACAGTCGGTCAATACAACCGACAGCGCCGTTCGTATCACCCACCTTCCGACAGGACTTGTGGTGACTAACCAAGACGAGAAATCGCAGATAAAGAACAAAGAAAAAGCCATGAGCGTCCTTCGCGCTCGTCTATTGCAAGCAAAAATTGACGAAGAACAGTCCAAGCTCGCTGCAGAACGTCGCAGTCTTATTGGTAGCGGCGACCGTAGTGAAAAAATCCGCACCTATAACTTCCCGCAGGACCGCATTACCGACCATCGTATCGGTTATTCACGCAGCAGCATCCCTCAAGCGATGAACGGATCAATAGATGACTTAATTGAGCATTTGCAGGCGTATGAACGAGAACTTGCCGCTAAAAGCGCTAGTAATTAGAGATTGGCTGCGTGATGCAGCTGGTCAATTGGCCAATGCCGGCATCAGCTCGGCTAAACTCGATGCTGAAATTATTCTTTCGCACACATTACGACAAAGTCGCACCTATCTGCACGCCCATGACGATGAACTGGTTTCGGTGCGCCACGTAGAAATTGCCGACGCACGCCTGCAGCTACGACTGGATCGTACGCCGATCGCCTACATTGTTGGACATAAAGAATTTTACGGTCGTTTATTCAAGGTCAACCCCGCCACGCTTATTCCGCGGCCTGAATCCGAAACTATAATTACTATTTTAAAAGAGTTAACCGCGCAGACAGCTATCAATCTGAGTCAGTCACCGCCCCGCCTTGTGGACATAGGCACCGGATCAGGCTGCCTGGGGATTACGGCAAAATTAGAAATGCCCGAACTGGAGGTAACACTTGTCGATGTCAGCCGCCAAGCTTTGAGAGTTGCTGAAACCAACGCCAAAGAGCTCCATGCGGAGGTGATAATGACGCGCAGCGATTTACTGCATTCTTATCCTTTTGTCGCTGATTACATCGTTGCAAACTTACCCTACGTCGATCCCGAATGGGAACGGTCGCCCGAAACGAACTATGAGCCGGCCTTGGCGTTGTTTGCAGCCGATGATGGTCTGGCGTTAATTAATAAACTTCTCCAGCAAGCCCCTCTACACTTAAAATCAGGCGGATATATACTCCTTGAAGCTGACCCTCGACAACACGCCGCAATCATTAAAACGGCTAAGGGTCATCAATTCGTTCTTCATGAAGCGAGAGACTTTATCGTCACACTCCGAAAAGCAACCTAGCTTTTAAACGCAACTAGTCTTGCATCGATAGTCATCGTTTTACCTTCACGTATAAGTGTCAGTTTTATCGTGTCGTCAGGAGCATACTCTGCAACCAAGCTTGATACACTTCCACGGTCACCAACCTCAATATCACCAACCTTAGTGATTATGTCTTTATCCTTGATGCCTGCTTTTGCCGCCGGGCTACCGTCGGCGATCGCGGTCTTGCCTCCACCGTTAAACACGTACGCGCCCTTTTTGACTGACAACTTGTAAAAATCAGCGACATTGGCAGTGATTGGAACATAATTAATACCTAGATAGGCACGCTGTACGCCTTTGCCCGCAAGCACCCCCTTTAGGATACCCTTTGTCGCACCAATTGGAATTGAAAACCCAATCCCTTGCGCATCAGCAGCAATTGCAGTATTAATACCAATCACCTGCCCTTGAAGATTAAGTAACGGTCCGCCAGAGTTACCTGGATTAATTGCGGCATCGGTCTGAATAAGATCCGTGAGCGTCTCGACAGCATCCCCCGCCTGAGCAGAAACTGGGCGGCCTGTCCCAGAAATAATTCCGCTTGTGACGGTATTTTGATATTGACCTAGTGAATTGCCAATCGCTACCACTTTTTGACCAACACGGACCGAAGTAGAGTCCCCTAGTTCAGCTGCCGGTAAGTTGCTAACATTTGGTATCTTTAAAATAGCTACGTCATTCAGCGGATCTACTCCCAGCACCTGTACATTCTCATACGTTGTCCCATCAGACAAGGCGATACCCACAGTATTAGCACCGTTAATAACATGCTTGTTCGTCATCACATAGCCGTCTTTACTAACAATAATTCCCGTTCCTGCACCTTCTTGCGTCGATGAGCCTAAGTAAAAGTCTGTCGTTCGTGACTGTGTAATAATCGATACGACACTCGGCGAGACCTTTGATACGACGCTTGAAAGATTTTCCTCCTCCTGAGTAACAATCTTGTTGCCATCAGTACCGCTCGTCAGGCGCGAACTAAGCTGGTCATTATTAGCAGTTAATGAAGAAATTTCTGCACCGGCAAAACCAGACACCAGGCCAAAAATACTTGCCAATAAAATAGTTGCGATCACTCGGCGATTTGGACCACGACGCCCGTTGTTATACGAAGGCTGTGAATTCGCATTCTGTTGTTGTGCGTCCGATGACGTGACAACGGGAGGTAGCGAATCTTTAGAGTGGGGTGTGGGTGTTGTATCCATGTTCTTCATCTCCTTCTAGAGTACGATAATCAGCTTACAATATACTGAAAAAATTAAATAACGCCCGTACTAATCATATTGAATAATGTCAGCAAAATAATGATGACACTGACAGATAATAGCGTTGGCATGATAATATCACTTGAACGAATACTGCCATGCCTGACGTAGCTCGTATACGCTCGCTCGGCTAAAAAGCTGATAGCTAAGGAAATTAAGGCTACTTGCGATAGCTTGATATCTCCTGCACCCGGAATTGCATAGGCAAACGTCCAGTGGTAAGCCAGCCATCCCAATTCGGCAAATACCAGCCCCCATACCAGGCTGTAAAATGAGGCGTGCGGTTCGTCGTAACTACTGACGACATGTCGTGCGGCACTATAGCCGATAAGCCACATCGCAAGAACGACAAGGGATGCGATCCAGTCATACGAGACCGTCATCAAGGCAGAGACGCCCAAAAACACTGCCGCACCAGCCTGAATAGCAACGAACGATCGTTTTGATTTAGGCTTAACATACAAAAGCCATGCAATATATAGTGCCGTCAAAACGATCTGCAAACCAATTGCTCCGCCGGCAGTATAAATTAAAATCACGATGCTAAGACTAACAATCAAGTCAACTAGGTTCGTCAAAATATTAACAAACCAATAGCGTGGACGCACCGCAAGAATGCGCCATTTACTAAGCAACACTAACGCAAAAGCCGGCAGTGGCGACTCGATGACAAGTAAAATAATCAAAAGTGTCACTGCAAAAGCGACATTTAATCCTATGTAGACAAGCTCGCTAATCAACGAACGGCGTTTAGATGACTTTAAAAACTCCATAATCTGCTTCTATTATACCACTCTCGCCTAGTTTGCCGAACGATCTACACCAAAGATAAGGACAAAATTAACGCCTTCGGGTACCGCAATCGGCGGAACAGTCTTTTTTACCTTGACGCCAAATGCTGATTCTAGACGCTGCTTCGTACCCGCCATACCATCACCAATCTGGTACACTTCGACATCAGCATACTCGCCAGTCGGGGCGTTATCAACATCAGTAACGATAAAACCGGCGTCTGTTAATTTGTCAGCCTCTGTTTGCGCAACACCGCTGACGCCCGAGCCATTCAATACGATAATATTTGCTCCTTCATTTGTCACAGGATCAGTACTGAGTTTTTGCTTCAAGAACGTTCGCAAATCTGAATAGTTAAAGATCCCCGCCGCAGGCATCACGACACTGGCGCCATTATAGCTGCCACTTGTCACGATCGAGTTCTCATCACCGAACAAGCTGATTGATTTGATGCTCGCCGATGGAATGTCTGATCCAAGCGTCATTAATGTTCGAATTTCACTGGTCTCAAAGTTGGTGCGAAGATTATTCCCTAAGCTATCAATCAATCCAGTCACCTTGCCAAGATCAGTTAATGTACCGGTACTGACGGCCTTTTCTTTTAATGCGACAATGATTTTTTGCTGGTTTTTCTCGCGGTCAAAGTTTGAGTTGCCTAGGCCGTACGTAGGTGCAATGTCACCACGTGCCATCGCGAGGAACAAAGCATGCTCCCCGTCCAAATGGTGGATGCCGTTATCATATTTCACCAAATGACATTTATAGCTACAGCGCCAGTCGAAATTGCGATCAAGAATACCCGGATCGCCGTTACTACCTTGAATATCTACATCAACACCACCTACAGCGTTTACGGAATCTTTGATTACCGTGTTATTAACATGGACACCGTATTGAATATCCATCCCAAAGATCTCACCAACGAACTTACGAGTCTCTGTCAAACGCTCTTGCTCGGCTTCTGGGGTTGAATAGTCTTCGTTCACACAGTTAAAATACTCGTTAATCTTACCTTCGTAGCCACTGTTACATGCCATGCCGTATTTAACGTACAAATCACGTGGAATACTAAACATCGATGCTGTTTTATTCTTTTGATCGATACTAGCAATCATCATCGAATCAGTTAAAAACGCACCGCCATGTCCAGGATCGTCTTCTGACGTTCCCAAAATAAGAATGTTGCTTCGCCCATTAGTATCTTGCTTGAGCGGCTGACTTTGCACTAGGCCAAAAATATTTCCCTTAAAAATATTACTACTTGCAGTAAATGTTTTATACGCCAGCCAGCCGCCAACGGCAGCCAATATAACGATGATGGCGATAATTGCCCACTTTATAACACGGCGGCTTTTAAATTTTGACCCAAGGGTACTTTTTTTACCAAAAATACCACGACGCTTTTTTGAAGCCCCAGGTGATGTATCGTTAATGCCGCTAAGAGATTCGTCTATATCTCGACGTAGCAATCCTTTACTGCTATACGCTAGCGGTGCTGCACCCTGATTCGCCTGCGGGCTACTATCAGATTTAGTCTGCCGACGAGAAGGAGCTTGCACACCAGTTGGCTGCTGCGAAGCGTGTCTGTGACGAAGATCCCCAGCTTGGCCTGGGTGTCGTTCGCCCAGGCGGCTACCAGCTCGGCGTGGAACAAATCCGTCGATTGAGTGTCGTTGTGGTTTCATAAATACTTTCTCTACTATATATGAATTCTTAGCATTTTTGAACCACAAAAACCGTAAACGTGATTACTATATCCGCTATATAAAGCATGTTATAGTAAATAATAATGGAAGCTTCATTCATGCAACGTCACCCATTCATCAAAGACACAGTCGGCATACTTGTGTTTATCAGCTGTGTTCTGATCGGGACAATATTAATTAATGCGTTTATTTTTCGCAGCTTCAACGTCGTTGGTCCAAGTATGCAGCCGACAATGTACACGGGCGATCGCTTGATTGTTAATCGCCTGCCGGTTACATGGGCACAGCTACAGAACAAGCCATACATACCTGAACGAGGCCAGGTTATCGTCTTCAAAAATCCTCGCTACAACGTCGGAACTGGGGACGAGTATATCGTCAAGCGCGTTATCGCCTTCCCTGGCGAACGTGTCACAGTAACTGATGGTACCTTAACAGTTTACAATAACGAATACCCTCAGGGATTTAACCCGGATAACGACAACAACGGAGAACCTGGCTCACCTACGAGTGGCGTCGTTGACACCACAGTAACTGATGGTACACTTTTTGTTGCCGGTGATCACCGCGAAGGTGACTTCTCGTTTGATTCACGTAGCGGTCTTGGCCTGATTCCCTACTATGACGTAGTTGGACCAGTCAAGTTCCGCATTTATCCATTCACTGCAATTCGAACATTTTAATCATTCATTCACCCCAAGCAAAAAAGCCACCGATATGGTGGCTTTTTAAATTTTATAAAACTAACGGTCAAGTAATTTTTCAAGCCGCTGAAACTCACTATCGCTCTTAAAGCGAATAATGATTTGGCCCGCGCCCTTCGCGTTCGTCTTAACGCTCACGTCCGCTGCAAGGCGCTGCACGAGTCGCTTCGTCGTATCTTCATATGGCTGCTGATCAATCTTCTGCTTTTTTGCCGGATCACCTAATTGCGGAGACTTTTTTAGCTGCACGATAAATTGTTCGATTTTTCGCGCGCTCCACTCTTCTTTTAATATCTGTGGCAAAACTTCTTCGATGATAGCCGGATCAACGTTGACTAACGGACGAGCTTGACCCTCTCGAAGCTTACCCTCTACCAAGGCAGTTCGTACGGATTCAGGCAAGCGCAGTAATCGTAATGTATTACTGACCGCACTGACTGATTTGCCGCCGACACGTTGTCCGATTTGATCTAATGTCAGGTTAAATTGATCACGTAGCTTTAAATACGCCGTGGCTGTCTCAAGGACATTCAAATCACGACGCTGCAGGTTTTCAATCAACGATAGTTCTAGTTTATGCTGATCACTAAGTGTACGGACGAGTGCGGGAATTTTATCTAGCCCTGCCATCTTTGCTGCACGGTAGCGACGCTCACCGGCAACAATTTGGTAGCCGCCAGCTTTCGGCGTGACGACAATCGGCTGCAGTATACCATGCTCTTTAATAGATATGGACAGCTCCTCTAGTCCGACCTCATCAAAGTGACGACGTGGCTGATCGGGATCTGCAGATACTTCAGTTAACTTAATATTGCGAAGATCACTCACCTGATCATCTTGAGCTGCAGTCGGATCAAATGATTCATCCAATAATTCCGTTGGTATCAACGAGTCAAAACCCCGTCCTAATCCTTTTTTAACCGACACGTTCAACCACCTCCTTAGTGACCGCTTTATATGCGCGCGCACCCTTAGAAAACTTATCATATACACCGACAGGTAATCCATGGCTTGGCGCCTCTGCGAGGCGGATATTGCGCGGAATAACTGTTTTAAATACTTTGCCTGGGAAGTGCTTTTTAATCTCTTCGTGCACTTGCCCACTCAATGTAGTCCGTCCATCCACCATCGTCGGCAAGACGCCGATCAAATCGAGTGTCGGATTCATACTTTTGCGGATCAACTTCATTGTCTCTAACAGCTGCCCAAGGCCTTCAAGTGCATAAAACTCCGCCTGAACAGGTAGCAATACGTAACGAGCAGCGATCAATCCATTCACCGTCAGCAAACTTAGGCTTGGCGGGCTGTCGATAATAACAAAATCATAATTAGGCGTATTATCGATGGCGTTTTTTAGGCGCGTAAAACGGCGATTTGCATTCGCGAGCTCAACCTCAGTATTTGCCAGATGCGACGTTGCGGGCGCTAAAAATAAATTTTTATGATCCGTCGGTATAATGATATCCGTTAATAGTTTTGTTTCAAGGATGACATCTGTCATCGTCCCGTCAAGAGACTGTTTATCAATGCCTAGTCCGCTAGATGCATTACCTTGCGGGTCAAAATCGATCAGCAACGTCTTTTTACCCATCTTTGCCAGATAATACGCAATATTGACGGCACTCGTCGTCTTACCGACACCGCCTTTTTGGTTTGTCACGGATATGACTGTGGTCACTGTGTATTTTCCCTCTCTCTTTTGGACTATTATAGCATGAGCGCAATTAAAAATCCCCGCTTTATTGGAGCAGGGATTTTTTGAAAGTTACTTGATTGAAGTAATTTCAATCTTGCTGTATTTTTGGCGGTGGCCCATTTCTTTGTGGACGCGCTTTTTCGCTTTGTAGCGGATAATACGAATTTTTTCGCCTTTGACGAGATCGTCAATGACTTTCGCGGTGACGGTCACCCCTTTAACAGTTGGCGTGCCGATAGTGGTTTTGTCACCATCAATAACCAACAGTGCATCAAGCGTGAGCTCTTTTGTGCCTTCCTGGAGGAGGTCCACCAGTAGGGTCTCTTTTTCGGCGACAATAAATTGTTTTCCACCGATCTTAACGACTGCTTTTGTCATATGATTCCTTTTATTATTAATCAATCAGTTGTTAATTGTAACAGATAGCGGCCATTTGGACAAGGGGTTAATATGAAATCGAGTCCACCCTATGAAGGAGTGGAACTCGACCTCATAGGGTGGACTCATATTGTTGAGTTAGGCCGGAATGAAGCGTCGACCTACTTGAAGCGCCTGATCATCGCTACGATCTCGGCCGCTATCTTAGCGTCAGGATGCTCAGATTGAACAGCTAGTGCTCTTGCCCGACTTAACACCTCGCCGAATTCGAATGATGGAGCCCCTGCGAACTCTTGCATCTGTTCGTCGTGAAAACCACTTTTCGCAAGCGTCTCCCTGAGGGTTTGGCGTTGCCTATCTGAGATTGTCATAGCTTCTCCACCTTCTCGCTTGCACGGCGCTTGATGCTCCCCGTAAAATGACTGCTGGTCGTAAAGAGACTCTAGTTCGTCGTACTCAGTCAATCTACGCCTGAAGCTCTCATTCCTGAGTGCATCACAAAAAACATCGACTACCGCAGGCTGCTCCTTGGACATCTTCACCTCACTCATAAATAGACGTAGTAGACTTGTTCTCTTCACCTTTCTTCTCACCTAGATTGTGCGGGCTGCGACGTACATTTTACAATGTTGTCATAGTCTTGGCAGTATTTAACAACGCTTAAACATAACCATTAAAAGTATAGCGCCTCTTCGAAAAAAGCAGGACTCTCTTCTTCAAACCGGATTAGCTATAACTTATCCCGACCACCTTCTAATGTGGCGCGCGTTAAGGGCGTGATGCCGTTCATCTCTTCAGGGCTGCGAATCGGGCGTCGAACAGCTTCCTCTGCGAGCTTCCGCTCAGCCTTGGCTAGCTGATCAATTGTGTTGATTATAAAAAGAGCTTCTCGCTCTTCGCGAGTATACCCTTCAAACTCTCCTACAGACAGGGGATCTACATCTATTGCCTGTCTAACGTGCGCCAGCTTAACGGCCCGCTCCCGAATAGCTTCGACGCTTCCCTCGCTCTCTGCGAGATTGCGTATTTCTTCATCTTGAAAATTACACTTGATAACCGCTCGGCGGATATGTTCCTCAGAACTAATATGTCGTCCAGCCATTAGAGATAACACCTCTTTCGATAACGTACGACACAGAACGGGCTGTTCTATGTTTCTACGAATATATAAACATCATTGGATTAGATATACAAGCACAAGCGTATCAGTACTAAATCTGTCCGCCGCCGGATAGAGACAGGACGACAGCAACGAGCGACATTAACCCAACCGCCTTGTATGCGCCATGGTGCAGATACCATGATTTCTTTAAAGATTTCGGTAATTTATGTCGATACGCGTGCGCTCCGAGCGCTACTGCCGTCGCCGCAATCAAAAGGACCACCGAACCAATCGCAGCAGGCGTTAACGATTGCACCATCACGCCCATCTGGGATACAAATCCGTACGGCTGAGCAGTCGGCGGCGCCACTTCAGTTTGCATACCCGCAACCGTCGCAGGCATTGTTTCGCTTGCATACATCGCCACCACTAGGGTCGCCGGCTTGCCGCTCAGATCGCCGCTCACAACAGCAAAGCCCGCTTGTTTGTACTCCGCACCAAGTATATTAGCGCGGTGCTCATAGCTAGTTATATAACCTCAGACAACTTTGGTATTATCTTACGGCAAACAAGTAGTGTGCAATAATAAATCATTATTACAAAAAAAACCAACCAATACCAAGCTACTCCATATAATTTCCAACCATGATCAGAAGCCTGTAGTGGAGCAGTAACATCAGGTGCTATCGTCATTACATTTGGCAACGTTGTTAACGCCAGGCTTTGATAATTCGTATATAGCGTTTGCGGTTGCATTTCTGATATAACGATAGACGGCAACTGATCAAGCGGCTCTGTCACTATTGTCGCTACAGAGGTAGAATTAACTGTCGTCGGCGGCTGTAAAATTACGTCCGGAGCTTTATTGGCGGGCGGACGTGTTGCTGTAGGGGTATTAGTTTTACTGGATTCTCGCTTAGTGTCACTATTAGTGTTGCCTCCAGATTCATTTAATCTGGTAGCTGATAGCACCATATCGACAATAGGCTCAACGGTACGTGCGTGCGTCGTCGCAGATAGTAAGAATGAGACAGCGAAGGCACACGATAAGATGATTGCCCCTGTACGAACATTCATTAACGCCCCACCGGTATTGAGTCGCCCCATGGATTCCCTCACTTTTCCCCACTGAAAATGTAGGGTTAGTGCGTATAATTATATCATAGGCAAAATATGTAAAATTAAGAACGCTTGGCTTGGATTTCGTCGATGCGGCTGTGATTCAACCCGTAGTAGTGAGCAATCTCGTGCCACAGCGTTCGCTTTACTTGTTCGAAAAGATCATGTTCATTGTCTACGACAGCCAAGATGGAGCTTTTAAACATCGTGATTTTGTCCGGCAACATGCCGGAGAAACCACTGCCCCGCTGTGTTAGCGGAATACCTTCATACAGCCCTAATAGGACATGGTGATGATCGACTTTCATTTTTTCAAGCTGTTCTGGCGTCGGGTCGTCTGCTTGGACTATAACGACATTTTCGAGCCCTTTAATATACTCTTGCGGCAATTCATTCATTGCACGAGTAATGATTTGATCGAATTGTTCGTCGCTCAATTGCATCATAATAGTGTTTATAATTATACTATAAATAATATAGTAATTGTTAATCCTCGGAATAAGTGAATTCATCATTGTCGTTTTGAACGTCGACAGTGATCGATTCAAGGTAGTTAACAAGGTCGCCTTCATCAAGTCCATTTTCAAGATCAATCGCGTCCGGTTCGGACTGTTCGGCGAGAATGTCTTCGCGCAGCCCATCGCCTAGTGGGTCGACTGGCGTAAACGTAACATGGTGACTTAGGTGCGGATGAAGTAGTGACATTGTTTTATACTTTTTTTATTTTTATTAATTTATATAATTAGGATAGCATAAACATTATTAAATGTCAATAAGACTCCCCTCTTCGTTAGCGTCTACTACCGCGAACCACGCGTGAGGCGCTGGAACAGGTCATTCTTATCAATAGCAACTATGCCGAGTGTCTGCGCATACGGCAAAAAATTAAGCTCGTCCGATTTTGACAGTACACCGGACGTCAAACGATCATTCATCGCGACCCGTAAATACAATGCGAACCCCTGAATTTCGATAAACTTATTTAATCCAAATCGTGTATAAATATCTGTTTTCAAAAACCAAATTGCACCAGTCAAAATACCCAGAAGGTAGATAACAATAACCATTCCACCTGTACCGGTTAGATGGTAGACGGTCTGTCCTTCGAAAAATAGCTGCAAAGCAATCTGATCAAAAAGCAATGCAAACGGCGTCGCACCAAATAACAACGCGAACAGAAAAGTTTGCCACCAAAGAGCCCGTGGATGAAGCGGCTGGAATAAGCCGTCATTGATTAATTGCTTACGAACCTTCTCGTTTAGCAGCCCAATTAAGTGCGTCGTACGATAGCTTTCGATTTCGTCCCATAATAACCCTGGCGCCGTTTTACTGACAGTTGATACGCGGAGGCGTTCCGGGGTCATGAGACGACTGAGCTTTTTGAGGTATTGCTGATCCGATTCCAATAAGTCGTTCAGAAAAGACAGCTCATACCAGCGCAGGTCTGCCTCGGTCCGTGCCGTACCGACGCGTCGCAAACGCCAACGGCCGCTATCCTCGTCTTTTAGTAGAATCGCGTTGCCCGTTTCAATATAGCGGCCCACCAACTGCCAGACTTCGTTTCGGCTACTAGCTCGGCCCACCACGGCTGCCATTTCAATTGGATGCAAGTCCGTTTCGTGCTGAGCAATGATCGTCATTTGACGACGGGTTGCCCGCGCCACTCGCCAGCCATAGATTAACAACCCAGCGCTATACATAGCCGTGAATAAAAATAATACAAAAGGTAACAAGCTAATAAGGAAAATAGATAGCGGCATCTTGCTCATACCACCTGTTGAATCACTTGGCATCACAGCCACTAAAATCGGCACGAGCAAATTAATGAATAGTACTAGCCATAGCACGGTTTTGACAGCAGGATTTTGCATCCATAATAATTGGATCTGGTGTTTAATAGCGTTACTATAAAATTCACCTTTTGTAGTTGACCGAATATCCTGTATTAAGTCCTGTGCGGACTTTACGTAATTTGGCTGCATATGTTCTCAATAGTAGCGCAGTCGGACATATCTAATCAATGCGTTCAATGATTATCCGATCCATGCCTTTCTCCATGCTTACATTTTTTGAAGCGAGATATTCAACTGCGAACCCTCAACCTTGGCGCTCGCACTGTACTGTTCGTATGGGCTATTCGTAAGTGAATCGGCAAGCACTTCAGCGCTGATTACGTTTTTAAAGTCAGCGATCGCCTGCTGGATCTCTATGTCATCAGTCGACAGGCCGACTTGAATACGATCATCCACATTCAAACCGGCAGCCTTGCGAGCGCTTTGAATGTGGCGGATCACTTCGCGCATCAAGCCTTCCCTCTTTAACTCCGGCGTAATCATCAGATCGAGACGTAGTGCTTTTCCCTGTACAACTTTTTTGACATTCAATTCTTCGGTCAAGATATCTTCAAAATTCACAAACTCACCAAGGGTTGGCACAGTCACGCTCGCAAGTGGCTGGCGAACCTTTTGACGTTCTTTAGCGCGAATACTCAAACCTTCGTTAACGTATTCACGGACCGTCTCCATATCCTGAATGACCAGCTCGTTAATATGCCCCGTTTTTGGCCAATCTAGCAGGTGAACACTTTCACCACCTGTCAGCTTTTGATACAGCTCTTCGGCAAGGAATGGTGTGAACGGCGCCAGTACCTGGCTCAACTGAACAAGAGTGTAATGCAATGTCGTATATGCGTTATTCTTATCGGTATCATCGCCAGATTTCCAGAAGCGTCGACGACTACGGCGAACATACCAGTTACTCGCGTCTTCAATGAATGGCAGAATAGGTTTGACCGCATTTGGAATATCATAGTCATTCATATGTTTTTCTACTTCTTGAGTCAATTGGTGAACCCGACTAACGATCCACTGATCCAGCGGGTTTTCCAGTTGATCCGTCGGATCGACGCACTTGCCGTCGAATTCCCAACCATCCACATCGGCGTACATCGTAAAGAAGTCATACATGTTCCAGATCATGGATAGTTTGCGCGCCACATCCCCCACTTCCTTATCCTGCAATGCAAAATCTTCACCGTTAAGTAGTGGGCTTTGTAGCAATAGGAAGCGCAGGCTGTCGGCTGAATACTCGTCCATCAATACGTTCGGGTCAGTGTAGTTGCCGTAGCTCTTACTCATTTTACGGCCGTCATTTCCGGCGACGTTACCGGTAACGATCACGTTCTTGAATGAGTTTTCACCGAATAACGCGACGCTCATTGAGTGCATATAATAGAACCACGCACGAACCTGGCCAATATATTCAACGATAAAATCACCAGGGAAATTCTGTTCGAATGTTAGCTTGTTTTCGAACGGATAATGGAACTGCGCAAACGGCATGCTACCTGCCTCAAACCAGCTGTCCATGACCTTATCGATGCGCGTATACGTCACGCCGTCAATTATAAATGTAATATCGTCGACCCATGGACGGTGGTAATCTTCTAGCTCAACGCCACTTAATTCTTTTAACTCGGCATAACTACCGACAACTTTAACGTGTATTTCGCCGTCTTTATCGACACCTTTCCAGACCGGCATCGCTGTCGCCCAAAAACGATCACGGGAGATATTCCAGTCCGGTGCCTGTTCGATTGTTTTTGCAAAACGGCCGTTCTTTACGTGTTCTGGGAACCAGTTGATATTACCATTCTTCTCGAGCATTGTTTCGCGCTGCTCATCAATGTCCATGAACCAGCTGGGATGTGCACGGTACATTAATTTCGTACCACAGCGGTGACAGTGCGGATAACTGTGGCGGATGTAATCAATTTTCCAGACGATTCCACGCTCTTTTAGGTCCTTGGCGATTGTTTTATTAATCTCCCAAACATTATGACCCTGCCAGTCACTTTCGGTAAATATGCCGTTCTCATCAATCGTATGTACTACAGGGATTTTATTTTTACGAGCTAAGTCAAAATCTTCTTCACCGTATGCAGGCGCCAAGTGAACAATTCCAGTACCCGATTCAGCAGTCACATAATCTGCAAACCATATTTTGTGTGCATTTTCGCCACGATTCTCAAATAAAGGTACGTAGCTCAAACCATTCAAGTCTTTCGCATCAAACAAAATATTTCTTCTACTATAGTCGAGGCTGCTATGCTTTTCGTCTTGAAATATATTTTTTATAAGTTCGTCATCTTTCGCGACGATCAGTAGCTCGTTATTATGCTCGATGACCTCGTATACGAGGTTTGGACTCACAGCTAGCGCGGTATTAGCTGATAACGTCCAAGGTGTCGTAGTCCATGCTAGTAAATAAACATCCTCAACTCCTTCGGGGATACCATTTAGCTTCCGTGCTGACTCTTGAGAGAGCTTAAACTTCACATACACACTCGGGTCCGTCACGTCCTGGTACGCGCCAGCGTCCATCGTCACTTCCGCTTTTGATAAAGGGGTCGCGTCAAGCGTACAGTACATTAGTACTTTTTCACCTTCGTAAATCTTGCCCTTTTCATAAAGATTCTTAAACGCCCACCAAACGCTCTCCATGTACTCTTTGTCCATGGTTTTGTAGGCGCCCTTAAAGTCTACCCAGCGACCAATGCGATCAACCGTATCTTCCCAAAGACTGCTGGTTTGCACCATATTCTCACGGCAGGCGATAATGTACTTTTCAATGCCGTAGTTAATGACCTCTTCGCGGGAATTTATACCAAGCTTTTTCTCGGTGAAGCGTTCTGCAGGCAGACCGTGGCAATCCCAGCCCCAAACACGCTCGACACGCTTGCCTTGCATCGTCTGATAGCGAGGCACGACATCTTTAACAATCGAGCTAAGAAGTGTTCCATGATGTGGCACGCCTGAAATAAACGGCGGGCCGTCATAAAATACGTATGAATTATCCTTCGGTCGCATTTCAACCGACTTTTCAAATGTCTTGTTTTTCTTCCACTGCGCAATGATATCTTTTTCATATTCCGCTGCGCGGCGTCGAGAATTGGCTTTAAATTTCATAGTGTTTTCCTTTCGTTAAAAAACAAAAAATCCCTGTTTAGTCACTGGAATCCGCATTGTCGCGGACGGTACCATCCAGTTTCTAAAAAGAGATTCTTTTTAGCGCTTAGTTATTCGCAGTAACGCCGCGTTCACGTCGGGGTCTAATTACCAATTGGCGTTCTTCCCAAATAACATTCGCGGGTGATAGCCGCTCATCTTACAACAAGAGTGTTACGTTTACAATTTTACCTTTAATTATCATCGTTAGCAACCATATAACGCCAACGCCCTTCCTGCTGCGCTCGTTTCCGCGAGCCAACAAAACTTTGCGCCACATCAACTATCACATCAGCACTCGTATCGCTTTTATAAACCGCCCATGCATGAGCGCCATTTGCCTCTAGGTCATGATTACGCTCAACACCAACCCTACCGGCTAAATAGCCTCTCGAAATCACTTCTTCGATCAAATGTGCGGCGAGGAGTGCTTGATGCCGACAAACGCCGACACCCTGCTCAACATATTCACTTAAATCAATTAACCCTTTATTGCCATAATGCGGGCGACTCATACGCTCTGTTTGCCCTAGATCATAGCGCATTATATTTGCAACGCGTAACGTAATTTTATTGAGGATCATTTGAGTACTTAACGTCTCTGCATCTTCGCCACTTGGCAGCGTCCCCATGAAAGCGTCGACAGTCTGCTTAAGTAATTGGCTCTTATCGTCAACGACGATAAACTCTGATTCGCGAGTACCGTACACGCCGCCTCTGACAGTAGCTGACCTTCGACCAATAATCGGGTGGTTGCGATAATATCCGTAAGGGGCTTCAGAGTCTCGATCACCGAAGCTTCTTCCATGCTCGACATCCTCGACGACACGAGAAGTGAATTCATGGTGAATATCACGTTGACTAGTCCGTTTTTCCGAGAGGACGTAACCCGTAAGAAGGGTGCCATTAACCGATCCTTCGTCTTGAATAAATAACTTGTCCTCACCCTCGCTATAAGTCACGGAGAAGTGATCACGAGAAATTTTTTTGTCATACTGAAAGCGGCTTACGTAATGATGGCGGCCAATCACAACTGGCTCGTCTGGATGTATGCCCTTATATCCTGTCGTCGAGTTATGTTCGTATGTATCAGTCGTAATGAGAAAAGGTGTCTGATATTGGCGAGTACTTCGCGTATCGAGCAGTAAAAATGACATACCACCGGCGCGCACACCAGCGATCAGCCTTCCTTGTACGCCCATTTCTTTTTGAACTTCCGGCACATCAAGCAGACTCTGCGTCGTATCAATTTCAATTTCCTTCTTTGGTTCCAGCTTTAGGCGCTCTACATAGGCAAATCCCTCGGCATCCGGGAAAATTTCTTGCTTATCCGTAGAAACTAATTCATTAGGCATGATAATTTATTATATAATAAATGATATGTAAGTGCAACCAGTAGCGCCATTACGCCCCGTCACAGCATAAGCAGGCGAGGAATCACCGCAATAATAATTGCCGACCGTTTGTGCGATTATTATTGCTAGCTACTTTTTAAGCATTATACATAATAACTGACTTCACTAATAGTTGGCAAGGGCCGTCCACGCCATAAGTTCTGTAACGCACCGCTGTCACTTAAGGCGGCGACACTAGGGTATTCGACAATATCATAAGTTCGGCAAAATGCTGCACCGTCGGTAGTCTCGGGGTTAATCGTTTCCAGCTCATGACCAGTTTGCCGGGCAAAGTCACGTAAGTAATCAATCACTTCTCTTGCATGGTCACTTTCTTCTTTATAGATAACGACTGCTTTCATAACCCCTACTTCCTGCGGCGTTGCTGTAAAATTTCTTCAAATTCATCGAGTGTTTTAAAATCATGATATACGCTTGCAAATCGAACATACGCTACTTCGTTACGGACGGCCAGTTCATCCATAACCAAATCACCAATTTGTCGTGAGGTGACTTCACTTTCCCCTAATTCATACAACGCATCTTCAACGCCGTTGATCATTTCTTCTACTTCTACTTCTGATGAAAAGAATTTTCCAACTGATCGTTTGATGGCAATCGAAAGCTTGTCGCGGTCAAATAACTCGCGTGAGCCATCTTTTTTTACCACTGCAAGGTTTGGTCGTTCTATACGCTCGTAAGTCGTGAATCTATGCTTACCATCGTGTGATTCGCGGCGACGGCGAATTGTGACGCCATCAGCAGATTCACGGGATTCAATAACGCGACTATCGCCAATTTTATACTTTGAGTTCATAGACTACCTCTTAAGATTCGTCGGTTTTTTTATTCTTTTTGCGACGACGAAGAAACGCAGGCGTATCGGATTCATCATTTTCTTCAGGCTGATCGTTCCAGATATTGTGCGTTGTATCATCTGCAAAGCTTGCAGCAACGTCAACTTGATCAAGGTCCATATTGATCGCTTCTACGGCGGCATCGTCGACAACTGGTTGCTCACGTCGCTGGTTAAGCGCGGATGGTACTTCTAACTGAGCTGCTTGTTCGTGGAAGTAGGCACTATCAAAGCCAGTTGCAATGACGGTGATAATTAATTCATCTTCAAGTTCAGGCTTAAGCGTCGCACCAAAGATAATATTCGCATCTGGCGAAACGGAGCTGGTGATAATTTCAGCCGCTTCTTGAATTTCACTCATGCTCATGTCATACCCACCAGTGACGTTAAATAGAACACCCTTGGCCCCATCGATTGAAACTTCAATAAGTGGTGACTCAATTGCCTGTTGTGCTGCTTGAGCGGCACGGTCATCGCCACTTGCGCGGCCAATACCCATTAATGCAGATCCCGCATTGCTCATAATTGCCTTTACGTCAGCAAAGTCCAAGTTGATCAGTCCGTGCTCGGTAATCAGTTCGGAGATACCCTGAACGCCCTGACGAAGAACGTCATCAGCAATCTTGAACGTCTCAAGAAGTGGAGTCCGACGATCTATCGTCTGTAGCAAGCGATCATTTGGAATAGTAATCAACGTGTCAACCTGACGGCCTAATTGCGCAATTGCCCAATCAGCATTTCGACGACGCTTGTCACCCTCGAAGCTAAATGGCTTTGTCGCCACACCGACAACGAGAATACCAAGTTCTCGAGCAATTTCAGCGACGACGTGTCCTGCACCACTACCTGTACCGCCACCGGCACCAATAGTCACAAAAATCATATCTGCGCCTTCAATCGCTGCACGAATTTCATCACGAGATTCATTTGCCGCAGCTTCACCAGTTAATGGATCCGCACCGGCACCGAGACCGTTTGTTGTTGCATGACCAAGGTGGATTTTTACATCTGCCCTCGAATTATGTAATGCCTGCGCATCGGTATTCATTGCGATAAACTGAACGCCAGACAGACCGGCGTCTTTCATGCGATTAACCGCTGAACCGCCGGCACCGCCGACACCAACGACTTTTATGCTCGCAAATGTTTGTATTTCACTTGGTTTTACTTCAGGCATGGAATTGCACTCTCCCCAGATATTCTATTCTTAATTTAGTATACCATTATTGTTCAAAAAAATAGTTATGCCTTGAAACGGTCTAAGAACTTAGACACGATTCCACTGGCGTTTTTGATCGCAGCCTTGCCGCCACCCTTTACTTCATGTCGTCCTGCGATATGACTCGCGCCATGAACATCGGTGAGCATTAACCCAACCGCTGTCGCATATTGCGGCTGATCGATGTCTTCGGCCACCCCACCGTACCCAGCAGATTTACCTATTCGCGCGGCGAGACCTAATCTCTCTTTAGCGTACTGAGCTATACCCTTTAGGTTTGCCGTTCCACCCGTTAGTACGACACCGCTAGGCAGTTGGCCGGCGCGACCAGCTTTTTTCAGTTCCTTTTGAATGGCATCAAATATTTCCTCAAGTCGAGCTTCGACGATTTCATCAATCTCATTCGTACCAAACGTAAACGTCTCTTTATCATGCTTAATGCTAATCTCTTCGTTCGTGGATCGAGCCACCGCCACCGCATGACCAAGTTTAACCTTTTCGGCAATTTCAGGATCGGTCTTCAAGCCGATCGCAAGATCGTTTGAAATATTCGAACCACCCAGGGGGATAATCGCAACATACTGCAGGTCGCCCTCTTCAAAAACAGCAACACTGGTCGTCGCCCCGCCCAAATCAATTACCGCAACACCATTTTCAAGTTGCTGCTCGTTCAAAACAGCACGCGACGCTGCCAATACCGCAGGAGTGATCGTATGTGGTATTACTTTTGCCATTTCAGCAGATTTTTGTAAGTTAGCTAAATGTGGAGCCAACGCGGAAACAACGTTCGCATTAATCTCAAGACGCGTCCCCATCATGCCAATTGGATCTTTGATATTATCTTGTCCGTCCAAACGGTAGCTATGAGGCACAACCTCTAGGATTTCACGGTTTGCAGGCACCTTGCCAAGGGTCGCTACTTCTTCAATTCGAGCTAAATCAGCTTCGGTAATTTCATGATCCATGCCACCAACAGCAATCATGCCGTCGGCCTTAGTGCTAAGAATATGCACACCGTTAATACTAATGGATGCCGCGTCAACTTGGTATCCACTCATGCGTTCTGCCTCGCCAAGCGCGTTATCAATCGCCTGACCTGGGCCGGCTAAATGGGCGACCACCCCTTTTCGCATACCGCTATTAGGTGCCTGGCCAACACCAACGATTGTTGGCGTTCCTGTCGTCGCGTCAATATGTCCAACCACACAGCGAACAGTGGTCGTTCCGATATCTATACCGACTGCATATCGAGAAGTTTCTTGCATGTGTTTTAGTATAACGCTTATGACATATTTTGCCTAGCGGCGACATAAGGTTAGAATAAGATTATGAAATTAGGCGTATTTGATAGTGGTATAGGTGGCGAAGCGGTTGCGGCCGCATTACGTGCCACCTATCCAGATGCGAAGATAGTTACCGTCAATGATAAGGCGCATGTTCCTTACGGCAATAAAACTCCCACTGAAGTACTATCCCTTACCAAGGCAGCACTACAGCCGCTTTTATCAAGCGACTGTGACATTATCATTCTCGCCTGCAACACCGCAACGGCGCTAACGATAGTACATCTACGCAAGCAGTATCCGCAGCAAAAATTTATAGGAATCGAGCCGATGATTAAAACCGCCGCCGCTTTGACCAAAACAGGCACAATAGCCGTCTGCGCCACTCCAGCAACACTAAAGAGCGATCGTTATCATGACCTGCTAAAAAAATACGGATCCGAACTTAAAGTCATCGAACCTAACTGTGCCACATGGGCATATATGATTGAATGTGATCAAATCAATCATGACAGTATCAAGCGAACCATAACCAACGTCTGCGATCAAGGGGCGGATGTCATCGTTCTAGGATGCACTCATTATCATTGGTTAAAAGAAAATATCATTTTAGCTACCGCAGGTCGCGCCGCTGTCCTTGAACCTTCCGAGGCGATTGGACGTCGCATACAACAACTGCTAACTAAGAGCTAGAGTTGGGTTAAGATCTCAGTACCATCCTCGGTGATAAGTATCGTATGTTCGAAATGAGCCGCCAAGCTGCCGTCGCGCGTACTAATCGTCCAACCATCACCTGCTGTATCGGTCACTATCTTTTCACCACCAAGCGTCGCCATAGGTTCAATCGCAATCGTATCGCCGGGCTTTAATAATACACCCATGCCTTTGCGCCCATAGTTAGGTATTTCAGGTGCCATATGCATTTCTAGGCCAACACCGTGCCCAACAAGATCACGAATAATTCCTAATTTGCCGTCGTTCAATACTTTTTCAACAGCCGCCCCAATATCACCGGTGTATACCGGGCCTTTAATGGCATCGATGCCGGCATATAAACTTCGCTCGGTCACATTTAATAAATGCTTTTTTATACCCGTTGGTAGTTCGTCGATAATCATTGTAAAGGCACTGTCCGTTTTCATACCCTTATACGTAACGACGAGGTCAAAGCTGACGACGTCGCCTTTTTCAAATACGTAATTCGTCGGCACGCTATGAACGATTTCATCATTCGTACTGATGCAGATGGCATTTGGGAATTCTACTTCAGGTGTTTTATAAGTCGCGACTGCGCCGTGTCGAATAATTTCTTTTTCCACCCAGGCGTCAACCTCTAATTCACTCATGCCAGCATGGACATAGTTTTTTAAATCACGATAAATAGTTGCGAGAATCTTGCCGCCTTCGCGCATTGCTTGAATTTGTGCGTCAGTCTTTAGGCCAGTTTGCATGCCGTTAACTCATCCATAATTCGGTCATGCACCTGACCAACCGTACCGGTTCCGTCAATATGCACAATATTAATATGCTCTTCAGTGAAGTAGCCGAGCACTGGATACATTTCTTGTCGGTAAATGCGAAGTCGCTCTTCAATAATCTCTGGCTGGTCATCAACACGCCCACGAACTTCGAGGCGCTTCAATAATTCGCTCCGGGGTACTTCTAGCACGACAACCAAGGCTATTGAACGGCCGTGCTCAGGCTGTGATTCGACAAGCCATTTTGCCTGGCCTAACTGACGTGGAAATCCATCTAGGATAACGCGGTCGATATTCACAGCACGCTTTAACGCATCGCCCATCAGTGCGTTCACGCGATCAGGACTGACAAGAGCACCGGTTTGCATTTCTTTAATAAGTTCAATGTCGTGCGTATCCCGCAGTAGCTGTCCTGCACTTAACCAGCGCCATCCATGACGCGCCGCTAACATTTGCCCCTGAACGCTCTTGCCAGCACCAGCTGGACCGAAAAATACAATCATTATTTATTCACTTCCTTTTTTGTTTAGCTCAGCGCTTCTTTGACAAGTTTCGCTACCAATGAACCATCGGCTGTATTTCCAACCTTTGACTTGACGACACCAATCACTTTGCCCATATCGCTCATACCGCTCGCACCCAATTGCTGCACGGCCGCTTCGACGATTGCACGCACATCGTCTTCGCCTAACTGCTCGGGTAAGTATACTTTAATAACATCAATTTCATTTTGCTCAACCTCGGCAAGATCAGCACGATCACCCTGGGCATACAGTTTGAT
>JAQGHC010000020.1 GCA_028289015.1 Candidatus Saccharimonadota bacterium
CTAGGAATGCCTCAAGTAGTTATGGGATTTGCTGATTATCCACGCGGCCTTGTGCTTGTGACTGGCCCAACTGGGTCAGGAAAGTCGACAACGCTTGCTGCTTTAGTGGACAAGATTAATACTGAACGTGCAGACCATATTATCACTATTGAAGATCCGATTGAATTTACGCATAAGTCAAAAAGATCAGTTATCGTCCAGCGCGAAGTGCACTACGACACGTATTCGTTTTCTGCCGCGCTTCGATCGAGCCTACGTCAAGATCCTGACGTCGTATTGATTGGGGAGATGCGCGACCTTGAAACGATTTCCGCTGCGATTACTATCGCCGAAACAGGTCACTTGGTTTTTGCGACATTGCACACAAACAGCGCCGCTCAGTCAATTGATCGAATGATCGACGTCTTCCCTCCACATCAACAACCGCAGATTCGTGCTCAATTGTCTAACATTTTGATGGCTATTTGTTCGCAGCGCCTCGTGCCAGCTATTGGTGGTGGGCGCGTCGTTGCAGCAGAAGTCTTGATTGCTAACCCTGCAGTTCGCAACATTATCCGCGAGGGTAAATCGCACCAGTTGGATGCGGTCATTCAAACTGGCGCTGATCAGGGGATGCAGACTATGGACCGTACCTTAGTTAATCTTATCCAAAGTGGCACCGTTACTTATGATGACGCTCGTAATTTTGCCGTTGATATTACCGAATTTGATAGGTTAATGAGAGGCTAGTATGCGAAAGTTTGACTATCAGGCGAAAGACGGCTCGACGAACAAGATCGTCAAAGCGACTGTTCAGGCAGAATCTGAGAATGCAGCCGCAAAATTATTGATTGCCCAAGGGTTTACGCCACTTGATATCAAAGAGGTTGACGAAGATGGTACTTTCATCGGCCGATTAAAAGGTCGTATTACAACGAAAGATAAGATTGTATTTACTCGCCAGCTTGCGACACTTATCGGTGCGGGTTTGCCGCTATCACAAAGTATGCATACAGTCCTGGAGCAAACCCCGAACAAACGCCTGCAAGGTGTCATTGAAGATATTGTTGCGTCGATTGAAGGAGGTAAGTCATTAACCGAATCATTTTCAAAGCATCCGGAAGTGTTTGATAAAGTATTTCTTGCCCTTATTTCAGCCGGCGAGGCATCTGGCACGTTGGACGATTCTCTTCGTCGTGTCGCTGCACAGCAGGAAAAAGATGCCGCAACGATGGGTAAGATTAAGGGTGCGTTGACCTACCCGATTATCGTGTTGGTGGTTATTTTCGCGGTGATGGGCTTTATGCTTCTAACTGTCGTGCCGCAGGTAGAGAAACTTTACGATGACCTCAATAAGCCACTACCATGGCTAACCCAAGGGATGGTTTCAATGGCTGATTTCATGATTACCTATTGGTGGCTAGTGATTATTATCTTAGTCGTTGGCATTTATTTCTTGCGCCAATACTTACGAACAGCGAGTGGAATCCGAGCAATGGATATATTCAAGCTTAACGTCCCGCTGTTTGGTGGTATGTTCCGTAAGTTGTACATGGCACGTCTTTCACGAACTGGTCAGACGCTTCTGTCTACAGGTGTCGCGATGCTTGATATGTTGCGCATTACCAGTGATGCGGTGAATAATACGGTTATTGCAGATAGTGTGAATCGTGCTGCCGAGAAGGTGAAGGGCGGCAAGGCACTTTCTGAGTCACTAAAGGCCGAGGATTACATTTTGCCACTGGTGCCGCAAATGATCAAGATTGGTGAACAATCTGGTAAGATTGATGAAATGATGGGCAAAGCAGCGCAGGTGTACGAGGACGAATTAGACGAAGAGATCAAAACGATTTCAACGGCGATCGAGCCGGTATTAATGGTAGTTCTGGCTGTTGTGGCAGGTGGCATGGTAGGGGCAATTTTGTTCCCAATCTATAGCCTTGTGAATACAATTAGTTAATACATATTTTCTATAGACATCACATTGATTGTACGCTACTATAAGCCTAAGCGTTTTGACGCAGATTAAAAAATATTTGTTCATAGAAAGGTGGAAAAGATTTCATGAACGTTCAACAAAAGAACAAGCAAAAAGGATTTACGATTATCGAGGTCGTGCTAGTGCTCGCGATTGCAGCATTAATCTTCTTGATGGTATTTATCGCTCTTCCCGCACTACAGCGTAGTCAGCGCGATACGCAGCGTAAGAATGACGTCGCCCGTGTAGTCACTGCACTGCAACAGTTCCAGTCAAACAACCGCAATAAGATGCCGACGAATAATGAAATGATAGCAACTCCGACAACTACAACCGGATTCATTAACAAGTATTTACTTGCAGCTGGTGACACATTCCAAGATCCTGATGGCACGCCGTACAAATTTGTTGCCTACAACGCTGCTCCAACAAAATTTACGTCTGGTACGATGTTGTTCAAGGCTAGTAGTACCTGTAATGGTGAAACTCCGGTAGGTGCTACAGCTACGAAGATGGCAATCATCTACCGACTTGAAGGTAATGGTGTTATCTGCGTAAATAACTAGTTTACTGCTAAACTAACATTGAAAACCTTGATACTCGTATCAAGGTTTTTCTTTTTGTTGTCGAATAGGGTATGATAGTGCTTATGGAACAAATAGTTATTAGTGGCATTCTCGCCATGTTCGGTGTGATATTGGGGAGCTTTGCCGCAGCGTCTGTCTGGAGGTTACGCGCTCGCCAGTTAGTAGAAGACAAGGCCGCCGGCGAACCAGTCGACAAAGCTGAATATAAAAAATTAGTTCCTTTAACTCAATCAACTGTCAAAGCAGATCGCTCGCGCTGCTTGCACTGTACGCACCCACTTGCGTGGTATGATCTGATACCTCTTATTAGCTGGATTTCGGTAAAAGGGAAGTGTCGCTACTGTCATGTGTCAATTGGTTGGTTTGAGCCTCTGATGGAGCTGGGGGTGGCGGTATTCTTCGTCGCTTCATATTTGCTATGGCCTCATAACCTAACTGACAGTCTATCGATCGTCCAATTCATAGTCTGGCTCGCCTCTGGCGTTATGCTAGCCGTTTTATTCGGTTATGACTTAAAGTGGTTTTTACTGCCGGATAGTATCGTCTTTCCGTTGATCGGTGCCAGTGCAATATTCGCTGCAATTGACCTTGCGACGACGAGTAATTTGACGGCCGCGCTCACTTCCTTAGTTGGGGCGGTTACAATCCTTAGCGGGCTCTATTTTGCATTATGGCATGTATCAAAAGGCCAATGGATAGGATTTGGCGACGTCAAGTTGGGGCTTGCATTGGCACTACTATTAGTCGACTGGAGATTAGCGTTTATTGCACTTTTTGCAGCAAATCTTATCGGCTGTTTGATTGTTATCCCTGGTATGCTTGCCAAAAAGATTACACGGAGCTCACGGATACCTTTTGGGCCACTGTTGATTGTTGGTGCAGTCCTAGCGATGTTATGTGGCCCATTGTTATTGTCGGCCTATTCTGGCGCGATAGTCAGCGCCACTATGTTACTTGTCGGCTAACCGCTAACTTGCAGGCTGATTTTTACTTATCGTTACAAAGTACTTATGCTATAATGAGCGCACATGGGCACGAAAACAAACACCGGTTTTACAATCATCGAGACGATGCTATTTTTTGCGGTCGCAGGGGTGCTCACTGCTGCGATTTTCGCCGGCTCCAGCACATCAATTAATCAGCAGCGTTATAAAGATAGTGTTAACTCGCTAAAGTCCTTTGTTCAGCAGCAATATAGTGAAACGACAAATGCCTCTAATGGTCGGGCTGGTAGCGAGAGATGTTCGGCAAGCGCAGTAGTTTTACAGGGGCCGGGCAGCGGCGCGCCTCAAGCTCGTGGAACAAGCGAATGTATCCTGCTGGGCAGACTTATCACTGTTGATAGTACGGGAACGAAACTTACGGCCTCAAATGTTGTTGGATACCGAACGCCAGGCACACCAGAGGCGATAAGTGATATCCTTGAGATTAAAACGAACTACAAACTAGGGGTCTCTACGATTGGCGAAGAAAAGACTGAAGTCGCTTGGAGTGCTGTTGTCGTAAAAAAACGAACGACGCAACCGACCGCTGTTTCTATACTTGTTTTACGTTCACCATTGAGCGGTTCAATCATGACATACACAAGCCAAACAGCTGTATCGAACCTTCAAAATATGATTACGCTAGCCAATAGCAATAAGAGTACCGAGCTGTGTGTTAATCCTGCATCAGGTACGCTCCAGGATCGTCGCATGGCCGTACAAATTAGCCCATTTGCGTCAAGCCAGGGGGCGATTCAAGTACCACCAGAGAGCAGTAACGTATGCGACTAATGACGCGTCAGTCAAATAGCCAACGCGGAGATACGCTTATCGAAGTAATGTTTGCTTTTGCTATTTTCGCACTTGTTGCTGTCAGCAGTCTAACGATTATGAATCGTGGGATTGCAACTGCGCAGCAATCGCTAGAAATTACATTGGTTCGTGCGCAAATGGATGCACAGGCTGAAGCAATCCGCTACATACATCAGGCTTACATCGCTGCTTATCAAAAAGGTGGTCCGGCCCCGACGGGTACGGCGGCTGAGTGGATAAAAATGACCAGTAAAGCGACTGGGAAGGGTGCTGACGTCGCTTCCCGGTTCGGGCAAACAAATGGTACCAGGTGTGCTGTATTCAGTTCACAGCAGAAACCGTTTATTCTCAATGCGCGTATGGCAAAGGTTGAGAGTGCTAGGCCGTTGTTGTCTCCGCCAGCTAATCAATCGCTGCCGCCATTTTCGCAGGTAGTCTATAGAGTAGATCCAGCAACGGGCCTACCGTCAGTTACTAATGCCTATGGCATTTGGATAGAGGCAATCCCGTCGGTAAATATCCAAGGGACAGGATTCGTCGACTTTCATATTCGATCATGTTGGAGCGGCGCTGGTAGTGCGAGACCATCAACATTAGGGACGATAGTGAGGTTATATGAACCAAGATAATACAAAAGGTTTTACGCTTATTGAACTAATGCTAGCGATGACATTTATCTCAATACTGCTCATCGCTATTGCGATGACGACTATTCAGATTACGAGTATCTACACCAAGGGCATTACGCTACGTGAGGTGAATCAGGCTGGGCGTGCTGTTTCTGATGACCTGCAACGCAGTATTTCGTCGACCATCCCATTTGACGTGACGCCAAAGACTGCGTCTCCTGCAACAGCTGACTCAAAATATGTCAAGCGTGACGGCGGAGGGCGTCTCTGTATCGGACGATACACGTATGCTTGGAATTACGGTGATTCGATCGCTGGTGCCAGCGGCGCGCCGACGCTATTCAACAAATATAATGACAATTCAACGGTGCGCTTTGCTAAGGTTTCTGATCCTAGCGCGTCACTGTGTGACGATCCGAAATTGTCCATCAAGCGATCAGATGCGACAGAAATGTTAACAGGCGGGGATCGGGATCTTGTACTTCATTCATTTGAAATCGCAAGAAACCTGCCGGACGACACGACTGGCCAGGCGATCTATGCCATTTCGATTGTTATCGGAACGAACGATACGCAACAGCTAATGACAAACAATACGTCATGCAAAGCTCCCGCGGATGCAACCGATGATCAAAATTATTGTTCAGTAAATCAGTTTGATATTGTAGTACGCGCAGGTAATAAAGCAGGAGGAGGTGAATAGATGAAGACTATAACACAAAGGCGGTATGTGCGGCAAAATGGCGCAGTCTCGCTATTCGTCGTCATTATGTCGACATTGCTAATGGTTATTATCACCGTCAGCTTCGTACAACTGATGTTAAAAGATCAACGCCAGGCTACTGCCAGTGATTTATCGCAAAGTGCGTATGATTCAGCTCGGTCGGGCGTCGAAGATGCAAAACGGTTATTACTTCTAGAGCAATCGTGCCGAAATAAAGCTGCGCCAGCATCGGTCAACTGCATTGCCGTATCGGCGGCAGTAAGTTCTAATGCGTGTGATACAGTTTCTAGATACTTTGGTTCTGGCGCCAATGAAACGCTAATCCGGCAAGATATTGGCGATGAAGATTTGGAACAAGCCTATACCTGTGTGAAAATTCTTGCGGATGCGACCGATTACAAAGGAGTCATCAACCTAAACGAGTCAAACATCGTCCCGCTACGAGGAACGGGTGATTTTAATAGGGTAGTAATTAGTTGGTTTACGCGCCAGGATTTGACCGCAGCGTCGAACACTATGGCGATTGGATTCCCGTCTAGTGCCCCGTCGGTAGAGCTGCCACCAGCGGGCAGTCGGTGGGATTTCAACTATCCGTCACTCCTTCGTGCACAGTTAATGCAAACTGGTAGTTCGTTTAAACTATCTGATTTTGATGACGGCCAGGGGAATAGCAAAAGCAATGCGAATACGTTGTTTCTATATCCATCTCGCACAGGCTCCTCTGCATTAAACTTTAATCTTGATTCTCCTCGCAGAGACCCGCAAAATGCACCGCACCTCGCAAAGTGCAATGCACGTTTTGACCAGGGTGAATACGCCTGTGCGACAACAATTACTCTACCGGGTCCAATTGCAGGGGGTGCTGCTGAGCGAAAGGCCTATCTGCGACTAAGTGCGTTATATAACGGTGCACATTATAAAGTAGAGTTAATGAATGCCGAGGGGAATCTAGTGCCATTCGATCGCGTACAGCCTGAGGTTGATTCAACGGGGCGTGCGAATGATATGTTCCGACGAGTAAAGACGCGTGTTGAATTTAAGAGTGACTTTATTTATCCAGAAGCAGCTGTCGATATTGGCGGTAGCCTTTGTAAGAGTTTTACTATCACTGATGACGATACTCAATACCAGCCCAACCGTAGTTGCACTCCGTAAATAAAATAGTTATTCAGTATCACTATGAAACTTTTCGTAAACTTCGCGAAGGTGTTCGTCCGTTACGTGGGTATATACTTGTGTTGTACTGATATTACTGTGACCTAACATCACCTGAACGCTGCGAAGATCAGCGCCGTTCATTAACAGGTCTGTAGCGTAGCTGTGGCGCATTGTATGTGGGCTGACATGTTTTGTTATGCCTGCCAGTTTTGCGTATTTACTAATAATTCTTTGAACACTTCTTGTACTCAGTCGACGATAGTCCCCAGTGGTCATCGCGGTATTGTTACGGCTATAGCTAAGGAATAGTGGCGGCAAGTTATCTAGTCGCGCGGCAAGATAATCTTCGACCCGACCAGCAGCAGCCTCACCAATAAAAACAGGCCGGTCTTTTTGGCCTTTGCCGCGAACCATGAACTCACGACGCTTTGTGTTGACGTGATCACGGTTTAGATTTACTAGTTCGGACACACGAAGGCCACTCGAAAACAACAGTTCAATAATTGCACGATCTCGCAGCCCATCTTCGCTTTCTAGTGAGATAGTGTCTAGGAGCCGAGCTACTTCGTCGTAATGTAGAAATGTAACTTGCTTGCGTGAAATTTTAGGCAATTCAATTTTTTCGGGGCTGAGACTGGCAATATCACGTTTTGAAAGGTAAGTTAAGAAGCCGCGTAGCGCAATCAGGTGATAGCTTTGGGTGATCGTTGCCAGTTCACCATCATTGTCATTTTTGTAACGATTGAGCCAGAGGCGATATTTTCGGATGACTTCAGAGGTAATTTTGTCTACTATGATGTTATCGGTAAACTCGACGAAACGCTCTAGATACAGCGTGTAGTTCTCGGCTGTCTTTGCCGAACGTCCACCCTCAACCTCTAGGTGTTCGATATAATCTAAAAGCAATTCCGACATATACATAGTCCTAGCATAGCGTAGATTAGGGATGATGGGTATAATGTAGTACAAAGAAGTAAACGGAACGGAGCACTATGGATTCAAAGATTCAACAAACATTAATTATTTTCAAACCTGATGCTGTTCAACGCGGTATTGTCGGTGAAATTTTAACTCGCTTTGAGCGGGTTGGCCTAAAGATCATTGCAACAAAAATGCTATCTCCTGACAGGGAGCACTATCACAAGCATTACGAAGAGATCGGACAGGTCATCACTAGGCGTGGCGAAGCGACATTTAATAATGTGTTGGATATGATGAACGAGGGTCCGGTCATCGCTATGGTGCTTGAAGGTGTGGAGGCGGTTGAACTTGTTCGTAAACTAGTCGGTACGACCGAGCCAAAATCATCTGCTCCAGGTACAATTCGTGGTGATTTCTCACACATGAGCTATGGATATGGTGACGAGCACAACAAGGGAATCCCAAATCTTATTCACGCGTCAGGCGACCTTGCGGATGCCCAACAAGAAATTCCACATTGGTTCTCTCAAAATGAATTGTACGATTATTCAGCTCTTCACGAAAAGTTCACTCGCTAAAGTCGTCTAGTTTGCATGATAACAACAGCGGTATGATGCTGTTGTTATCATGATACAATGGCCTATATGCCTCAATAGCTCAGCTACCTGAGCAAAGCAGGTATAATCAAATTAGGCCTCGGTAGCTCAACTGGATAGAGTAGATCCGTCCTAAGGATATGGTTGCAGGTTCGAGTCCTGCCCGGGGCACCAAAATAAATAACAGACTGGAATAGTCTGTTATTTATTTGGCCGACTGGCGGACCGTAGTATAATAATGATATGCACAACAAACAAGACCAAACTTCACAGCTCAATTTTGACGGTCAAAGAGATGGGGAAGAGTTATTGTTCGTTTTTCGTCGACATATCATCGCAATGCGAAAAGGGTTTTATCTACTTCTGATCCCATTTGCTATTTCATCAGTTCCACCGCTCATATGGCAAACGCATCTTGAGCTGTTTCTCTTGCCAATCGCCGGATTGGTGCTGGGGCTTGTTCTTTTTGCCTACCATTACCTAATGTGGTATTTCACGGTCTATATAGTGACCGATCAACGTATTCGACAAATCACTCAGCGAGGGTTTTTTGGCAAGGACGTGGTCGAGCTGCGACTATCTAAGATCCAAAACATAAGCTATAATGTACCTGGGTTTAGTGGTGAAGTTTTTGACTTTGGCACTATCGTTATTCAGACATTTGTTGGAGACTTGGTTATTCATAACGTTGGCCATCCTGACCAGATCTATAATAAGTTACAAGATGCTGTTTCGGCCACTCTGGCTGAGCATGCACAAGGAGATTATGAAGAAACTATTGCATAAGTGGCGCAAGCCAGTCCAAAAGACAATACCGACGCGTATAACTAATGAAACTGTCGCAGAGCACCGCGAGCGGATTTTAGCGGGCGGCCGACGCTTTAAATATCCTATGCAATATGCGAGACATCGTTTGGTGTCCATGACGATCGTCATTACGCTTGTTGCTTTCTTGTTGATTCTTTTGGTCGGTTGGTGGCAGCTGTATCCTGCACAAAATACGAATACGTTCCTTTACCGCGTGACGCGTGTCGTACCGTTGCCAGTCGCTTCTGTTGACGGCGAATCAGTTAAATATAGTGACTATCTTATGTATTACAATAGCTCGGCGCATTATCTGAAACAAAGTGAACAGCTTAATTTGAATAGTAATGATGGGCAGCTTCAGAATAACCACATCAAGCGTAAGTCGATGGATATCGCAATTGCTAATTCGTATGCTGCAAAACTTGCGCGCGAGCTAGGCATCAACGTTAGCCAGCAGCGTATCGATCAGGTAACCGACGATGACCGAAATACTTCGACGGGTCGTATTTCTCAAGAAACATATGACGCCTCAGCTCTCAGTATTTTGGGCTGGACGCCAAGTGAATACCGTCATGATACGAAAAACCGCTTGATCCGCCAGGATGTGGCTTATGCCATTGACGCTAAAGCGAAACAGCAACAAGAGAAGGCGACGCAGTTAATTCAAAATGATAAAGCTATCGACTTTGACGTTCTTGCAAAGGAGCTGGGTGGTGAGGGTGACGCCAAGGTGACGGCGGCTGTATCTGGCTTAGTGCCACGGACCAACCAGGACGGCGGTTTAACGAGAGCGGCATTGTCGCTAGAGAAAGGCGGGCTTTCGTCGCCGATTCGCACCTCGGCAGGAGATGGGTATTATTTTGTTAAACTTCTTGAAAAGACGGAAACGCAGGTAAGTTATGCCTATGTCCGCATTCCTCTTACCGAATTTAATAGCCGCCTCGAGGCATTAAAAAAACAAGACAAAGTAAAAGAGTTTATAAAGATCGCGGATGAGGTTGAGACCGCTCGATAACAAATAAAGAAGGAGGTGCAATTATGTATACGGTTCCAGAATTATCTTATGGATACGATCAACTTGGTGACTATATTAGCGGTACGATTATGCGGCTGCATCATGACAAGCATCACCAGGCGTATGTCGACAAGTTAAATGCGGCTATCGATAGCGCACCTGCTTTACGGGAGCGTTCCCTCGAAACATTATTAGCGGATATCTCCAGCTTGCCAGAGTCTGTGCAGCTTGCAATCCGCAACCATGGTGGCGGGCACTATAATCACAGCTTGTTCTGGCAGTGGTTGTCGCCAGATGGTGGCGGCGAGCCAACGGGAGAATTAGCGCAAAAGATTACCGAGCGTTACGGTAGCTATCAAGGATTCGTAGATGAATTCACCACAAAGTCACTTGGCGTATTTGGCAGCGGTTGGGCGTGGCTGCAGCCTGACCTGGAAATCATTACGACTGCCAATCAAGACACGCCAATTATGCAGGGGCTTGAAGCGCCACTACTTGGTTTGGATGTCTGGGAGCATGCCTATTATCTTGATTACAAAAATAAACGTGATGACTATGTGAAAGCGTGGTGGAACGTAGTTAACTGGGATGTTGTCCAACAGCGATACGATACGAAATAAATACATACAATAAAAGATCCTTGCAATAAGGGTCTTTTATTTACGAGTTTTCTCAAGTGGCTGGGCGGATGCCGCAATGCCGATCGCTACGGCTACGACAAGAGCATTCTTAATAATGTATTGTCCTTCAAGCGTCGGGACGAATGGTTGCTGCCAGATATAATCAGGTAATAGAATCATCGGCGAACAAACCAAGGCCATATGTGCGAGCAGTAGGGGAATTACAATTCGTGTCATCTTTGGAAATAAAAATAAAATACCAATAATACATTCCACGAGTGAAAGCAGAATAAACAAGGCGTCAAAATGTTGTATTCCCACTGTTTGTACAGTTAGCGCTTCGGCGAGCGGACTGGCGGGGCTAAGACCAAGCAGCTTAATTATTCCAAACCAAAAGAAAATTAAAAAGATTGAAAAGCGTGCGACGGGTATATAGATTCTATTAAAAAATGCGATAAGTTTTAAATCGATGTGCGTGTAATCTATTTTTTTGTTAGCCATATGTACTATGATAGCAGAATTAACAAGCCAGGTACTATCGAGCCAAGAAAAAAGCTCACCAGTCTGGTAAGCTTTTTTCTTGGCGGACTCGACCGGATTTGAACCGGCGATCTCCTCCGTGACAGGGAGGCGTGATAACCCCTTCACTACGAGTCCATTTTGTCTAATGACTTAGAACATAATAGCACTTTTTGGCCTCTGGTGCAACAGATAGATGGCTTTTGATTTGCTCCATCGGAATGCTATAATAAACAGGACGCTACGATGCCGCTGTAGCTCAGTTGGTAGAGCGGCGCTTTCGTAAAGCGTAGGTCTCCGGTTCAAATCCGGACAGCGGCTCCATTTATACGATTGCGCGCAGCCTCTTATAGCATACACCAGGGTATCTATGGCTAAGATGACACTGTCACATACCGGTATCCGTCCCAGAATAGTATTATGAAAACAAATTTTATTACCTCACTCAAACTTATTTTAGCCGATCGTCTTATGACGACGTTATTAGGGGTATTCATACTAGCATGTATCGCATATTGTATTTATGTTGGTGTCTCGCTTCGACCAAGTGACCTCCAAGTCGCCGTGCATTACACTGCATTTGGGGGTACAAACTTTTACCGCCAGAAATGGTATTACCTCATATCCTTTATTATGTTTGGCCTGATTCTTGCGGCTATTCACGTCATCTTAATCGTCAAACTTTATGTTCAGGAACGCCGCCAAATTGCTATCTTATTCACTTGTCTCAGCTTCCTGCTACTGCTAATCGCATGGGTGATGACGAATTCAGTATTAAAGATAGCGTTCCTTTAGATTTATGACTGACCTTGAGATCCCTTTGAGTAAGCGGACGAAAGCCTATCGTTTCTTTGAAATGCTGCCAGCAGTCCTTAGCTATGGCATGTTAATTTTACTGGTCGTGCTTTCGTTGATTGAACCTCTTTATGCAGGAATCTATCTATTATTACTGATCATTACCGTTTTAGTAAAAGCGACAGGTATCGCAACGCATACGATTCAAGGTCGCAACCGTATGGATGCGGCTCAAAGCGTTGACTGGCACGCGCGCTTGAAGCAATTGGAAAATCCTGCTGCAAGCTATAAAAAAGCCCAACAGGCCGATTCGTCAGAGTTTGGGTTCGAGGCTCATAATGAAAATCTACAAATTATTGCGGCTGACCCGGATAGCTATCCAAAGCCGTCAAGCCTATATAATGCCGTAATTATTGCCGCCTACAATGAAGCTTACGAGGTCCTTGAGCCAACGATTCAATCTGTTATTGATACGACATATGACAAAGACCATCTGATTCTTGTCCTCGCGTATGAAGAACGTGGCGGTGAAGACATACATAATACAGCGCAGCGATTGCACAAAAAATTCGCACAGCACCTGAAGGCCTTTCATTTGGTACGCCATCCTGCAAATTTGCCTGACGAAGTGGTTGGCAAGGGTGGTAACATTACCTACGCCGGTTACTTTCTGAAGGATTGGATCAAAGAGCGGGGAATTGCATACAAAGATGTCATCATTACGACGCTCGATAGTGACAATCGTCCTCATGCGACATATTTTGATTACGTAACGTATGAATACATTGTGCACGAAGACCGTAAGCACCTGTCATATCAGCCGATTTCACTTTTCATGAATAATATCTGGGATGCGCCGGCGCCGATGCGCGTGGTGGCCACCGGTAATTCATTTTGGAACATTATCAGTTCGATGCGCCCCCATACCTTACGTAATTTTGCGTCGCATTCGCAACCGATGGACGCCCTGGTCGAAATGAACTTTTGGAGCACGCGTACGATCGTCGAGGACGGACATCAGTACTGGCGTAGTTACTTCCACTTCGACGGTGATTATTCAGTCACTCCAATCTACGTTCCTATTTATCAGGACGCTGTTTTATCCGATACGTATCGTCGTACACTTATGGCGCAGTTTATCCAATTACGCCGCTGGGCATATGGCGCGTCTGATATACCGTATGTTGCCACACGCATCCTGACACGTCGCCGTACGGTGCCGTTAGGGGCTGGTCTGTCTCGTTTGTTCCGTCTTATTGATGGGCATGTTACTCTGGCGAGTATTTCTATCCTTGTCGCTATCGGTGGCTGGGTCCCGCTGCTGATAAATGCTGATGCTTCGCAGTCATTGCCTGCCCATATGTTGCCAGAGGTGATTAGTCTTGTTCAGCAAGTAGCTATGATAGGTTTGTTTATTACGGTATTCCTTGGGTTCAAGATGTTGCCGCCGCGGCCTGCTCGTTACAAGCGCCATCGATCGGTATTTATGCTCCTTCAGTGGTGTTTGATGCCTGTCACTGCCATCGCTTACAGTGCCGCATCCGCCTTTAACGCGCAGACGCATTTGTTCCTAGGTAAGTATCTTGATAAGTTTGATGTTACCGAGAAGGCGACTCACGAGACCGTGGCTCGTGCTCGCGCAGAGAAGGCCGTCCGCGCTTCCGAGTTGAAGAAATAAGCTGATGCTGTGCGGCGTACTGCACTGCGGCTAATTCATCAAACTTCTTTAATGTCTGATGCGTCGTGGCTGCTATGTCTTCGGGTGTTATCGTCTGGCGTTCTATCGACAAAGTATCCTCGACTGTCTGCGCTAGCCACAGCGCGTTATATTGTGCGCCATCAGGCGAATGCGTAAAAGCTTTAGATATACTCAAAATTAACTTGCCAAGATTAAACGTGTCGGTCGATCCATCTGAAAGGTCAATCGGTTTATTATCGGCTAACGACGGTCTTTCATACGTTGTAAAGGTGGACTGACACTGCGAACAGGTCCGGCGGCGCCATACCTGGGGCTGTTTTTTATTTGGCCGTGAATTAGCGACCGAGGTGTTCTTGTGAAAACAATTTATGCAAAACATGTCTATATGATGACATACCGCTGTTTATAATGCTAGTGGATAACTAGCTAAAAGTGTGGAAATTAAAAACTACCCCTAGAAAAGGGGCAGCCGAGTCTGCGTAAGTGATAGCTATAGGTTATTTATCATGCGTACGAATACGAATTGCTTTTTTGGCATCTTGCCATGTAACGTCGTATTCAAATGATAAATTAACTTTTTCTAATGCCGATGGTTTCATGATTGGATCTTTAGCCATGCTTGTATAGTAGCATAAACAGTATACAATGTCAACTACCATAAGTGTTTTCAATATCACATATATGGTATATGACGGTAGTGGTTAGGGTAGATTGGGTGGTGGAAAACTATTGGGGGCTGTGGGTAAAAAAGAACAAAAGGAAACCGCCTTCGATAGATTTGTGGGTTACGAGCGCTTATTAGTGCGGTAGCGGTGACTCCTTCTTTGCTTTTTCTTCTAGTTCTTTAGCACTTTTGAGGATGTCACTTTTGAACTCTTCCATGTCGTTATCCTGAACATCAAACTGCACTACTTTGCCGATGTTTATATTGAAGCGACGCTTTTTCTTTGTTAGAGTAGGGTCGTCGTAGATTGCCTGCATAT
>JAQGHC010000037.1 GCA_028289015.1 Candidatus Saccharimonadota bacterium
GACCCAATTCGACGCCAGATTGCTCGAGTGACCCTTGAGATGCTTATGAAAGACGGCCGTATTCATCCTGCCCGTCTCGAAGAAGTTGTCGCAAAGGCTGAAAAAGAAATTGAAAAGCAGATTGCTCGTGCTGGTGAAGAAGCGGCGCGCGAAGTTGGCGTCGTTGGTATTCCAAAAGAAATGCTACGCCTGCTAGGCGAGCTAAAGTTCCGCACCAGTTACGGTCAGAATGTATTGATGCATAGTACCGAGATGGCCCATATGGCCGGTCTGATCGCTGAAGAGATCGGTGCGGATGTACGTATTACGAAAATCGCGACTCTACTACATGACGTTGGCAAAGCAGTGACGCATAAAATCGAAGGTAAGCATCACCATATTGGCGCAGAGCTTGCGAGTAAATACGGCATGGACGAACGGATTGTCCACGCGATTCAAGCGCACCATGATGATATCGAAGCAACCACGCCAGAGGCGTTAATCGTGCGAGTCTGTGATGCACTTTCTGCCGCTCGCCCGGGCGCCCGCAACATCAGTGCCGAAAACTTTACCGAACGTATGCGCGATTTGGAAAACGTTGCTATGAGCTTTAAAGGTATCGATAAAGCTTACGCCATCAGTGCCGGCCGCGAAGTCCGTGTCATTGTCAGTCCAAAGAGTATCGATGACCTTAGCGCCATTAAATTGGCGCGTGATATTGCGATCAAAATTGAAAGCACGATGCAATATCCTGGAACAATTAAAGTAAATGTTATTCGTGAAACTCGCGCAATTGAATTTGCCAAATAGTTCTATGACGCATCCGTATAGCATAAAACAGAATGAGCATTGGTTGCATGGCATGCACGCTCGTCCATCAAGCGCGGTTATTATTTTAGAAGATGATCAGCGAAAAGCATTAATCGTGAAAGCGAATTATAAAACCCATTGGACGTTTCCGGGTGGAATGATTGATGCTGGTGAAACGCCAAAGCAGGCAGCTATTCGCGAGATTTCAGAAGAGGTAGGCTTAACGATTGATGCTGATAACGTACAGTTTGGCTGGATGGCTGCCCGTCACAGTGAAATCGCTGATACGTACCAATTTATATTCAAGACACGGCTACAGCATGGGCAGACAAATGAAATTATTCTGCAGGCAAGTGAGATCGATGAATGGCGACTTGTTTCTAAAGATGAAGTTTTGTCTAATAATCTACACTACGCAAAAACTGTCGAGCTATGGGCGCGCGATAATGTCGAAGGATATATCGAACAAACGTTCGGGTTTGGTGTTTAGGTCCGCAAGTTCATTGCACTACAGTCGGTTTAGTGTGTTGTAAGGTAGCGACAGCTTATGGACTATTTGTTGCTAAGCGAATAAACACTAGACCGACTATCGCCTTGTACAGCCCGTATTTGCCATTCGCCGGATTGTAGCATACTGCCACTCCAAGTCCAGCCAGTTATGAGCTGAGTATTTACGGCTTGATAGGGTAGGTAGCGCTCATGTCCATTGTAAGCATTACGCATCCAGACAGTGCAGTAGCCCGCCGCATTGGTCGTGCATCCGCTTCCAAGTGTATCTGTGGCGCTATATCGATGTTCCGAGACCGGGCCACCTGCTTGTAATAACTTCGGTACAGCTGACGTTGCATTCAATGATTGGGCGACTGTCAGTGCTGATTCGGCATTAATTACCCCGTGCCCTAGTTCATTCGTATAGATAGACCCGTTCATTATGGGTAATTTTGTGGTCGATGCCGACAACAATGCAGTAATATCATCGACAGAAGAGCTAGGTCGAATTGACTTAATCAGGGATGCGAGACTGGCAACTTGCGGGGAAGCGTAGGATGTGCCGTACAACGCTCCAGAGTATAGGGTTGTGTCGTTGCTCGATGTCCAGGTGGGTGATACGATTGTGCCTGATCCAGGTGCAACGACATCGAGTGCTGGGCCGTAGCTACTGAAGCTTGCTCGCTGATCGTTGACGGTCGTCGCGCCCACAGCGATGACGTGATCGTTTAACGCAGGATAGCTGATCGATCCTGCAGGATAGTTTTGGCAGCCTGATTCGTTGCCGGTGCCGCAGTTTCCTGCGGCGGCAACGACGACGACTTTATTCACGTAGGCATAATCAGTCGCTTCTTTCAGTGCGGGGTCGAATATTCCTCCGCCCAAGCTGAGATTTATAACATCGGCGCCATTGTCAACGGCATAGTAAATGGCGGCGGCGACATCGCTGGTGTACCCCGGGCCATCATCACTGAGCACCTGAAGTGGCATGACTTTCGTATTCCAGTTAATTGTCACAATGCCAGTGGCGTTATTGCCAGCTGCGCCGACCAGTCCGGCGACCTCCGTGCCATGCGCGACGGCGACACCAGCTGGATTGGTCCGTCCGGTCGTGGGATTGTTATCTCCCCCTGAAAAATTCCATCCCCGCCAATCATCAATATAGCCATTATTGTCATCATCACAGGCGTTTGTAGTTTTATTGTCTGCGAGACCAGTCCAGCAGCGATCACCTAGCTGTGTATTGCCCGATTCGCCTGCATTAGTGAACCAGTTATTTTTTAAATCTTCATGATTCAATGCGAAGCCGGTGTCGACGACGGCAACAACGGTTTTTCCATTACCAGTAGCTGTATTCCATGCTGCAGGTGCATTGACCTTTTGTACGGCCCAGTTTGCTGCGTAGCCTGGGTCATTCGACGTCAGTAGCGGATAATACGTATATTCATCTTTGATTGATTGACGGACCTCATCTTGCTTTGGTGAGTTACTGATGGTATTGCGCGATGGCGCCGTCGTGTTAGTGTTGGGCGGTGTGATCGTGGGCTGTTTTTCACCTGGCGCATCGGCTTGTTTTTTATCTTCTTCGGTCATAGTTGGCCGAGAACTATTGTTTGGGCTATTGTAGGTGACAATAGGTGTTTTGCTTGCCGGGTCCTGCACCGAGATGGGCTGAACTTGACTATATCGCATCCACCCAATAGCAATCACTATCATGATAGCGAAGCTGAAGGCGGCTGCAAGTAGGAGGTATTTTTGCTTCATTAAATGTATTTTTGAAATATGTTCTATATGAAATATAGCATAAACGGTACAAAAATACTGCAGTTTATGTCTGTAAAAATAGACAAATCGAATGCGCTCAACTGACTGGGCGTTCGATGTCATTCCGTATGGTGGCGTATAATAAGTGAATGCCGATCGACACGAAAAATACACTACGCCTAAAACGCATTGCAATGAGCAAGCATACAGTCGACCTACGAATGAACAGATACGATTCGAGTAGACAGTCTATTCTATTCGTTCATGGGATTGGCGCGTCAGGAAGGTACTTTTTGCCGCTGGCTGGTGAAATGAGCGCCACTCATAATGTCTTCGTCGTTGACTTGCCTGGTTATGGTAATACGCCAAAGCCCCCAGCGGCACTTTCCATAAGGGAATTAGCCGATGTTATTATTGAATTAACCCATCGGCTAAACCTCGAAAAGTCGATATTAATCGGTCACTCAATGGGCTGTCAGATTACTACCAGGGCAGTGCAAAAAGAGCCGATGTTGTACGAAAAAATGGTCTTAATAGGCCCTACGGTCAATAATAAAGAGCGTACCCTTTTCATGCAGAGTCTGCGCTTGGCGCAGGATGTCATACATGAACCAATGAGAGTAAGACAGATGATTCTTTCTGATTATATGCGCATGGGCTTTCGCAGGTACCTGCAGGCATGTCGGCATATGATGAATGATCATATAGAAGAATCACTGGCGGATTGTCGGCTGCCTATACTGATTGTACGTGGTAAAAAAGACAAGATTGTCCCAGCTGATTGGGTGAGGGTGTTGTGCACCGTCGCTCCTGACGCAAAGTGTCATGAAATTGCCGACGCACCTCATGCGGCGCAGTATAAAATGGCCAGTCGGCTAGCGGCTGTGTGCTGTAAGTTTGCCGGGTAAGATTACTGCATCCTGACAGAATGGTTAGGTACTCACTTTTTCCTATTGACAAGCATGGGTATTTTACCCATGATGTACATAACCAACTATGAGGAGAGTAGCATGGCAGGGTATAGACTGGAAAATCCAACAACGGCAGAAGTACTTACCAACTATGAAACAAGGCACGCAGTTGACCCCGATCTGCAACGTCAACTAGGGCGGATATCGCTCGACGGATTGACGCTAGCGAATCCGGCTGCAACGTGATCCCTATTCCGAATTAGAAGCAGAGCTAAAGCATTCGATTATCGGACAGGATGAGGCGATAGATGGCATCATGAGCGCACTCAGCAGAGAGAAGTTCCGTAACCCTAACCGTCCGATCGCCAACCTGCTTTTCCTTGGGCCGACAGGCGTAGGGAAAAGTGAGACGGCAAAGAAACTAGCAGATTTATTGCATGACGGTGACGAAAGCGCATTTTTAAAGATTGACTGTTCGATGTTCGCATTGGGGCATACGATTGGTGCTTTAACCGGGGCGCCGCCAGCGTATGTCGGTCGCGAGCAGCCACCTATACTAGATCGGGCAATCATCGAGAAGGAAAAGAGCATTGTATTGTTCGATGAAATCGAAAAAGGTTCACAGCCACTACATGACCTGATGTTGCAGATTATGGACGACGGCGAACTGACGCTAACGGGTACTGGAGAAAAAGTGTCGTTCCGTAATAGTATTATTATCATGACAACCAACCTTGGCGCCAATGAAATGATGGGCTTGCTTGATCCGGCGAAAACTGGTTTTCAGTCACAAAAGACAGACAAGAACACGGCAACTAAACAGCAAATCGACAAGGCAGCCAATGGTGCGCTGAAACATCATTTCCGACCAGAATTCATCAATAGGATTGATCAACGGGTCGTATTTGATCCCCTGACAGATGTACATCTTGGTCAAGTTTTAGATAATTATGTCGAAAATGCGAACGAGCGTTATAGGGATTATGGTGTCTCGTTGGAGATCAGTAATGACGTCAAACAAAAGATTATCACTAGTAGCGAGGAGCGTCGTCAATTTGGTGCACGCCCTATTCTACGTGCATATGATCGTATGATTGAAAGCATTTTATCAAAACATGTTAGCACTGGTGTTATTCCGGAAGGAAGTGATGTCGTTGCAGTGTTAGCACGAAGGGCTGCAAATGGCCAACGTGAGTATGAAGAAAATATAGATTTTTACTTCAGGCCTAATGAGGAGCTAATGCCAAAACCTGTAACTAAAGAAGTAGTATTTGTTGTGTCTGAAACCGGCATTCATGAAGGAGAATCTCGGGTCGCATAATTCAGTGGCACCCTGCGACAGTGGTTGCCATTATGATTTTGTTAATTACATTTAAAAATAAAAACGAACAGAACAAGAGAATCCAAGATGCTCTGTTCTATTCAGTATGGGCACAAGGAGGGGCAGCCGCCGCCCCTTCTAATTTCCACTTGTTTATAGAAAAGGTCTAAACATGGTCATATTGCCGATATGACATGGGGATGAAGCTTGGTACGGCGCTATCTTTCGTAATCAAGGTAGGTTTCAACGTGCTAACTAATTGCCGTCGATGATGCGGGCGTAATTCATCCCGTATGAAGCAGAGGTGTATGTAGTGAAATGCGAGCCTGTGCATGTATGGCCGTTCAGCTGCTGGCTCACTGTTTCGGCGAGTGGGATCTCTAGCTTAGCTAGGGCTACGCGGGTTGTACCATCACCGTCGTTACATGGTGCAATCATGTAGGCATAGATAGTGCCGGTCTTTCTGTTGATGGGGTCAGTCACTCCTTCTCCCAAAAAACCGTTGCTTACGAATATGGACTTTACAGATGGATAGGGTGAGTATGGGCTGTCAAACCAGCCAAGGGCACTGCCACTTGAACCTCCGCCCAGCTCATTAAATAGTTTGCCACTATTTACGAGCCATAGCTTTCCTGCATGGACGATTTTAGCGACATCATCTTTGCGCTTCACGTCACGTCCTCGTTGTTGAATGCCGTTATATGCCACAATTGTAATTGCGGCTAAAATGCCAATCACAACGATAACAATCAACAGTTCGACGATAGTGAAGCCTTGGTATTTTGGTTTATTTGTTTTTACCCACATTGTTATCATAGATTATGAAGCATAAGCTAGACAGGGTCAATAGAGGTGGTACTGGTCATGGGCGATTCGCGGCAATTTGTAACCTCCGGTGTGACGCTGGCGGTATGTGGAGATTTTCCCATCAGAATTGGGACTAAGCTGCCGTATATTGAAAAGAACCGTACGGCAACAAAGCATGCTCTGGCAGGATTGAAATTTATTGGTGGATTCTGATCGTCCGCGCCATTTAGGCTATGGCCTTCATTATCTTGTGTAGTTTTGGTTTTTGCCGGGCAACGACCTAGATACCTCTACTGAGGAGGGCCGGTTGAGGTGGAATTGTTCGGGGTGCCATTCCACGTCCAGTTTGGCGAAGAGCCATCTGCATAAACAGGGATGACAGCACCAGCTGTTGCCATGACTGCATCAATGTCGTATGTGCCGCCGACAGGAGGCTGTACGTCAGTCCGAATGGCGAATATACATAGGGCTGTGACTGTAGTGCTTGGGGCTGTTGCTGTCACTGTTCGTCGACTCCAGTCTGTTGTTGCTGTAGCTGCGGTGCCACTCGCACCTCCAGTTAGCCATGTAGTTGCACTATCTCGAAACACAATCCGAGCCTGTACATTTGCTGAAAATGACGCCTTTACGTATCCACTACAGGTATATGCTTGGCCTGGAGCTGCACTTGTGACGGGAACTATTGTGTACGGTTCACCACCTGTCGCTGCGCTTGTCCAGCTCATCCTGAATGAACTAGTTCCACTGTAGGCGCCGCTTGCACTGCCGACTGTTTTATTTCCCGCTCCGCCTGTTCCCCAGGAGCCAACTGCCCATGCGGATGCGCCAGCTTCTGCGTTAGGGTCGGCGACTAGATTTGTTATTGCAGCTACGCCGCCCTGTCCATGACCGGGGCATCCGCCCGGCGCAGGACTAGACACGGCAGTGCTCAGGTAGGAGACATTGCCATTAGTGGCGGTGAGACAAAACGTAGAAGCCGAACCGGTGTATTGGTAACTGACACTCTGACTGTCTGTCACGCCAGCTAAAGCTAAGCTACCCGTAGCAGGATAGCTACCATTATCGACTTGATAAAGAGCTAGCTTCTTAGCAGATTGAGCCAAGGCTGAGGTGACAGAGCTGATGCGTGCTCGTTGTTGAATCCCGTTGTATGCCACGATCGTAATCGCAGCGAGAATCCCTATTACTACAATGACAATAAGAAGCTCAACGATCGTAAAACCTTGGCGACTCTTATTTGTACTGGATGACGTTTCTATGTTAGCCCACATTGTTATATGAGATTATGAAGCTTGAGCACGATAGAGTCAACCAAGAGGGCTGCCTGCCGACATCAGGATGTCGGTCGTACGCACCTTTAAATGCAACACATTCAGTACATCCGGGAATAATTTATCAGAGGTGAGATGGATAAGTTTTCAAATCGAAGTACCGTATTGCAGCCAAAACTCCTGACGGAATCGAACCGCAGAGTATTTATTAGACATGTAGAGCGCTATTGGGAATATTGATTCTTCAATTAAATAATTATCGCTAGAATTCTGTGGTTCTATTCATAAATTTTATGTAAAAAATGGACTATAACAAAGGTCTATTCATTTTGTTACAATACGAGTATGAATAGAGTAGAAGTTGAGTCCGTAGCGAAAGCTCTTATGATTAATGAGCTAGGGCAAGCACTTATACTGACGATCGGTGAATACAAGGGCCATCCAGAAAAATCCTACAAACCAGATTTGCCGGGAGGCTTAGTCGACCCAGGCGAATCCGAACGAGACGCGGTCATACGTGAAGTTTACGAAGAAACAGGTGTCACGCTAACAGCAGGTAATGTCATGCTTCGGTATGCTGAAACAAAATTTTATAAAGACGAAAATAAATCAGTGTCTAAATTTCTATATATCGCACGTATGGATGTGACCCCAAACGTCATTCTCAGTTGGGAACATGCGGCTTACGAATGGATATCGATAGATAGGATATTGGATGAAAAAAAATTGCGGCCCTTTTATGATAAAGCGCTAAGATATTGCCTAAAGAACAGAATATTATAATCATTTCCCTCGAGCGCGTCCGCTAGCCTCAACTATGGAAAAGGTCCAAATCATTACTTTTTTATTGCTAACACTGGTATTTAATATCATAAAGCATGAGAGAGGGAGTTAACTCAAGACCCTCCGTTAATCGTGACAAGTTGACCGTTAGATTTACTGCGATAATATAAAGTATAGGCCGTGCAAGTATCATTATTCGTATAGCACGATAAGCCTGAGGAGTTATCGGCGCAGTAGCCAAACTTACTAGAATCGGAAGGTAGGTTTGAGTCAGGGTAGCTACATACCTCAATAATAGACGTAGGGGTTCCGTTAGAAGCTCCAGAAGTCAAAATAGTACTTTGGTTTATGCCAATCATATTTGAAAGCGGCCACGATCCAGTCGGGTCTGTTAATCCAGTGCCGCCAGATATGAAGTTTTTTGGGTATGTACCTGAATCATTTTTATAAATTTCAATAGACTTTACGATCATATTGATCTTTGATGTGTTGGCCGAATCTGTAGCACGAGCTTGCATCCCGTTATACGCCACAATCGTAATTGCTACTAATATTCCAATCACAACAATCACAATTAGCAGCTCTACGATTGTAAACCCGCGACGGCCATTGTTTGCAGATGATGGTTTTTTGCCAGCGTGCATTTATAGACGTGAGTATGCAGTATGAGCGCAATAGCGTCAAGGGATGCTACCTATTACTCACACGCGACAACGCCCTTGTCGGCATGCAGTATATAACGCAGTATCTGTGGTTCATCTGTAGAGGAGTTAACATAGGTTAGGGTTTCAAGCGGCTAATGTCAAATATCGTACTGCAACCAAAGCCCCTTACTGGACTTAAAACAATTATCATGGATAGGAAGTTACTTTCCGTTTCCATTAACACAGAGCACGGCATACTGTAAGACGTCAAACAAGGTCACCGAAATACTTCGACGAGCCTTGTAGATACAATAACTTGTGGATGAGAATCATTCGCATATGGTTGAGGTCCTGATATGCTACTCGAAGCAGTGTTACCGCAAAATGGAACAGCTTACGGCCTCGCCCGCAACACATAACCAGTCAATCTTATAGAGTGTGTTTTTGTCTGCCCCGTATTTCTCATCAGAGACATACGTCTGACGTCACGACTCATAGCACGACCGACAAAGTAACACTAATAAGTGGGATGATGATCAAATGATAACACGCGGGTCAGTTACTGGTTTACTATTGTCGCACCCCCTAATGCGAATTCGGCAAGTTGCAACGATACGTCACCGCTGTTTGCGGTGACGTCCAGCTTGTAGTGCTGATAGTTGCCTGGAGATGTGATGCTGTATGTATTCGTTATGAAACGTCCTGAAAATACTTGATCGGTTTGGGTGTTAAGTGGCGTCCAGGTTACACGGTTTTGCGATCCATATAGTGTCCAGTTTTTAGGGTCGCGGGTCTCAACGTCATTAGCCGAAGTTAAGCTGTATGACGCAGCGGTGACTGGTGTTGTGGTTGAAAATATCGTCCAGCCGGTTTGAGAAAATGTCAGCCATTTCGTGCTAGTTTGGCCGTCGAAAAGCTTTGCAATTCCTTCGCTCGGTAAGTTCTCGCCACTTGCAGTTGTCGTAGTTTCTGGTGACAAGCAGGCTGACTTTACGGGTGCTGTATTAGTATTAGATACAGAATAAGCTTCCGAACCCGCAAGTAATTCTAGGCAATATGACTTTGGGTTTGAAGTATTTGAAACTATATAGACTGGCGATGTGCTGCCGAAATTCATGCCAATATCTGCAACGGTAGCTGGGTACTGTTCTTGATTAAGGATAGCATAAGACATAATTTTACGTGCCGCTTGAGATAGGATTGATGAAGCCTGTGAAGCGCGTGCCCGTTGCTGTATGCCGTTATAGGCGACAACAGTGATTGCTGCTAAAACACCAATCACGACAATCACGATAAGGAGTTCTACGATTGTAAAGCCGCGATGACTATCTTTTTTTGACGATGCTTTTAGGCTGGACCACATTGATACACGTGATTATGGTGTATGTATGCAATAGTGTCAATACGGGTAATTCTGATCAGTGACACGATGAAAATGCCGCACCACCGTCGAACAAAAATAGCCGCTAAATTGCTACAGCAGTCTCTATTAAAGCAACCAAACTGATTGTGAGTTATTATAATTTTATTAGGGGGGGTGAAAGAACGGCGCTTGCTAAGGAAAGTGGCATCGCCAAAACCACTTTCCTGCACCTGCTAACTGAACGAGGCGTGTGCACCAGATCTTGCAAACTCACTGCCGCCCAAGGAGAGGAGAATCTTCAAGTGTGCGGGCGGGGGATGATGATCTGGGATGTCGCGGAGCGGGTTGGCTGCAGTTGCGACACGGCGCGGCTTTTCCTGTTGGCCTGGCGTAAAGCTTAGTCCTGAGATTTGTCGTTCTGCGTTGTCCTTGATATTAATGCGCGATTGTCCAGTGGACTCATCTATAGCATAACAATTTGCACCCCTATTTACGGACGCGATAATTACTGACGCCGCTATAATAAATTGGTTTAGTCGAACAATCGCCCGTAAGTGTGTCCGACTGACTAGACCCTTCGACTTTGTAGGTAAGAATAAACATCTGATTATTCGTTGTGCCACAATAGTTACCACCTCCATTAGGATCGGAAAAATATGAATAGTTATAGCCACCAGTCAAGAAAGAGACGTTAGGTGTGCTGACTGGATCACTCGGAAGACTATTAGCGTAGGTCTTTAACTGAGATGCTAGGTTTGCCCAGCTGGCGTCTGCTGTTGTACTCCAGCCTGCATTGATCGTTGTTGATCCGCTGCTAGTAGGGTACTTGCCATTATCTATGTAATATAACTCAAGCGATTTAACAATTACTGCGATATCTTGAGTACGCTTGGAGTCACGCGCACGTTGCTGCACTCCGTTATATGCCACAATCGTAATCGCCGCCAAAATCCCAATCACAACAATCACGATCAATAGCTCAACAATAGTAAAGCCGCGACGATTATTTTCGGTTGAGGATGCTTTTTTGCGAGCCAACATTTATACGTGTGATTATGAAGCATGAGCATGATAGCGTCAAGAGATCTTGTCCGCTCGCTACTAACCATTTTCTTGTAGGACACAGCCAAAACGCCTTAGAAGACTTAAACCAAATAATAGGGGTAGGTGACTGGATTTAGGCATCACCTCATTGCTATTAGTACTGTACTGCAATCGCGAAAACGGTCGCTGAATTGCTTCAGCGACCTCTATATTTTTTGATTCATTATTGGGAATGATTCTAAATTGGTCGACAGACAGTAGCGGCGATCGAACCTTAGAGGACCTCGATAAACTTTATCAAATACTTCTGAATTATGACAACTTAAAACATAGGATTGAAAGAACAAATCTAGCTCTACGAAGTCTTGTAAAGTCTGATAGTTTCTCTGCGACAAATTTTCTTATGTAAATTGGAAGCGCTGAACTATCATAAACATGAGTTAAGCGCCACCTTGGTTTCAAGCCAGCTTTCCTTAAGCGGTGTAATGATGATTTAGATACTGATTCGATACGGCTTTGTCTGCAATAGTTAAATGCACTTTTTATTAGTAAGTAGTATATAATACAACTAAATCTAATAAGGAGATTGTAGTGAGTCAAGACAAAACAGAGCGTAAATCGGGGTTAGCAATAGCGGGCTTCATTATAGCGATACTAGCTATTTTAGGGGCATGGATGCCAATTTTGAACAACGTATCCTTCCTCTTTGCCGTTATTTCGTTAATTTTTGGTATTATCGGTTTCGTAGCTATTAAAAAAGGCAAAAGGGTTGGTCAAGGTTTGGCTATTTCGACTATAATCCTATCTGTTTTTACGTTTGTCGTAGTCCTAGCAACTCAGTCATTTTACGGTAAAGTTGCGGACGATGTTAGCAACTCAGTATCAGAATCGGTCAATAACTTTGATGGTACTAATACGGACAAATTACTAGAGTCTAGTGCAGATGTTACGCTTGGTGAGTTTGTATTTAATCCTGGTGCAGAAGCGGACTTTAGTTATGATGACACTACTGAATTACCAGTAACGATTAAAAATAAGGCTGCAGAAAAATCTAGTTACACTGTTAAGATTGAAGCAGTTGGCGCTGACGGTACTCGCGTAGCAGAAGATACTGTGTATGTGTCAGACTTAAATTCTGGACAGAGTGTGGCTGAAAAAGCTTTCAAATATGTCGAGGAGGGTAAGCTCGAAGCTCTGAAGACAGCTACTTTCAAGATTCTTGAAGTTTCTAAATAACAACAGGCAAGATCCATTAATAAAAACCGCCCTTGAAATGGTGGTTTTTATTTTGGTAACAAACACTAAGTTACTTCAGGATGTTTAGAGTATGCGGGGAGAATGACTGATGTGGAGAGGCGAATATAACGAACTATCCGAATGGTATCGATTAAGGCCGGGAAAACGGCTACTACTCGAACTGTTCGAATACATTGTCAATAACAGATTTGATGCTATGAATACCTTGACATACATGTCTATAGACAATTCGAAACGCTCATCAAATGATTTAAAGGTTGTTTATTAAGCCTTGGGTAATTTGTCTGTTTAACTATCTGCCGCCAAATTTATTGAAGCCAGGAGAGGCCACGTTTATGAATTCGTAATTTGTTAAAGTTTTGAATTCTTTATCCACCGTAAACTTGGCCGTGTAGTTGTCGTCCGAAAGTGTCAGTACGTTATTTATAGCTGTATCAGGCGATGCTAAATAAATCAAATTAGGCGAAGAGCAATTAAGAAAGTCGGATTTCGAATCATATTCCTTCGCTAATTTACCGAGATACCGGCAATGCACTTCTCTAAATTCTCCAGTTCCGTCGAGTGCGTTCTTTGACGCCGCTAATCTCGCGATAGTTATTTCGACCGCATAGTCATTGAGCGGAACAGACTTATTACTCTGAATTGATTCGCTAATTAGGATTGCTCCAACAAGGACCAGGCCGACTAGACCACTTATGATAAACCTAGAGTATTTTTTCATTGTATTTCAAAATGTTAAATGATGTATGGCGTCATTGTACCATTAGTACACGCATGATAATAATTACCATAGATAAATCTACAAAGGGATGATTGGCATTTCTGACGAATACCTTACCTGTAGCCCGAGAGAAACGACTACTGCTCGAACTATTCGAATACATAATTCAGGATAATGAAGCCGCTCAAGATTCTTTGCGATCTATGGCACTAAACGATATAAAAAGTTTATCGACCGAGCTTAAGGTTGTTTATTGAAAAGTGCATACAATAAGTCTAGTCTTCGCGCATATCTTGTATCGGCGAGCGCATTACATTGCGTATAAGCGGCTGGATACTTGCAACCATACTAACGACAAATATGATGCCAACAACCGCCCAAATAAGTGGCGAGGATAGGTTGAAGAGACTAAAACGTATGTCGTCAGAGATGATACCGAATGAGCTTAGGGCAATATCATTAAGTCGTGCTCCATATATTTGGTCCGTCAGGTAGGCAATGCCAATTCCGAGGATGAGCGATATGGCTGCGATACGTAAGGCAATAAGTAACACATAGGTAAAGTAAATCGTTGCGATGTCGCTTCTCTTTGCGCCCATCGCGCGATACGCGGCGGTTTCTTTGCGATTTTCAGCCATGATACGAGAAATAGTAGGCCACATAATAACCAGGGCTAACCCTAACAACACAGGTAATGCGATGTTGATAATCTTTCGAAACAACTTGCCAATTTCATCGATTAGGAGGTAGTTTGAGCCGTACGGGTCAGCAGAAAAAGGCTTCGCACATTTTAATTCCATGCCGGCGCAAGCTTCATTACTCAGGAAGGATCGCGCCTGGTCGATAGAAGAAAACTCAAGTATCCGCATGGCGAAATTTTTAGTTTGCTCTTCTTGTGATGCAGTGGACGGTAGGGCGATCCGGCTGTCAATCTTTAGATTATCCGGCAGCTTCTCGTATAATTGGAGCGGTATAATGGCAGACATCGAATAATCTTGAGGCGACAGAAGATTCTTAATGTATGACTCTACGCTTGCATTGTAATTGCTGTATGGTTGAGCGTGCATAATCCCAACTATTTGAAAGGTTGTAAGATAATGCTCCGGTGCGACGTAT
>JAQGHC010000001.1 GCA_028289015.1 Candidatus Saccharimonadota bacterium
GTTTTTTTGGCGGACGTAGGGCTTACCGATATCGTGGAATAACGCCGCCCAGCGTAATGTCAGACCGCTGTGGACAAGTCGAACTGTTTTGACGGTATGCTCCCACAGATTGAGCTGATGATAAGGGCTGTCCTGGTCATAACCGACTTGAATAGCCAGTTCGGGTAGCATAAAGTGCAGCAAGCGTGTCCGTGCCAGAAATTCCAGCCCTACATCTACATGCTCGCTGACAAGTAATTTGTCGAGCTCCTGCACCCACCGCTCTTGGCTGATCTCAGTAATTTTACGTGCTTTTTTTAGCGCTTGCGATTCGGCCTCTTCGTCAATCGTGAAATTTAACTGGCTCGCGAAGCGGGCGGCGCGGAGCATGCGCAGAGGATCTTCGTTGTAACGGGCGTGGGCTTTATTGACGGTCCGGATATATTTGTGCGTTAAGTCTAAATGGCCGCTGAATGGATCAACGAGTGTCCCGTCGATCTTGAGCGCCATTGCGTTAATAGTGAAATCACGCCGTGACAAGTCATAGGTTAGGTCGTTAATAAACATCACGATTGGTTTACGCGAGTCGGGTGGGTAGATTTCGGTACGAAAAGTTGTAACTTCAACCAGTTGTCCATCAACTTTAAAGCCAATAGTACCGTAGGCCTTTCCTATAATGTACGGTCGTTTACCTGCCTGGCGCACGGCTAGTTCTATCTCGTCAGGCAGTAGTGGGGTGGTGAAATCGTAATCGCTCGGATCTACACCTAGCAATATGTCACGAACGCTGCCGCCAACCAGGTAAACAGGAGAGACGATAGCCTCTACCTGCTGAAATAATTGCACTATTTTTGAGGGGGCTGCTATGATCATATCGCCAACTCATTTCATTGCAATGTCTTACGATTGTTCTTTAAGCCATGGTGATCTACTTTAATTATAGGTAATATGGTACTCCGATGCAAAAAAGGCCAATTTCTTGGTCGGGTTTATAGCCGCGAAGGACGTCCGCTAGCGAGAATCACAACGATTACGCTTAAAGATCTTTGAATTGAAGGCCTTTTTGCTATGATAAGGGTATATGCATTATGAATCACTTGTGAATACGCTGCTTATTGCAGGCACGCTGCTTTTGTTAGGTCGCTATGTGTACCGGCGGACCGGTCTACGACCTTCGTTCCGAGATTCTCCCGTACTGCTCGTCCAGTCAACACAAGGTGGTCTTATTAACGGACACCAGGGAAATACCCCGGCAGGATTACCCTACACCTACCTATTGGGCAGTATGAACTTATTTTCAAATAGTCACACCGTTGGTGTGTTCGCCGTCTATTTGCCATTTCAAACAAAGGCGCACCTGATTGGATTGCCTCGAAACAGCGGCGCAATAAAACTACGATCGTTCAATTCAACCATGGAGGCCGTCGTACTGGAAGGTGATTATCCAAACTATTTTCAGTTATTTACAGACCGCGGACAACAAGCCGACAGTCGCTACGTGCTTGACCCAAAAGCAATGGTATTTACTATTGATTTTTGTAAAGATGCGTACTGGGAGATTGCTAACAATACCCTATATTTCTTTAGTGAAACCAATCTGCCCTCGTTTGAAGTTGTCGATCGGTTTGTCGAAGAGATCCGTCCAGCAGTAGAGGACGCCTCTCCAAAAGATCATTCACGAATTGCCTACGGAAATACCAAGATGACAACTTTTTTATGTCCGATATGCGATGCCCAGCTCGTGGACGGTGAGGCGTGGATGGAATGTCCGCAACGTCATGGGCTCTTGATCACTGGCCGACAAATGAGAGACTATAGAGAGAAACTGATTTCCGTAGATAATCGGGCGGTGTTTGATGATGGACGAACAGAAAAGCTGAAGTGCCCATATTGTTCACACTCCATGATCCCGTCCAAGTTCCAAAATACAGACATAACTATCGATCGATGTGGCAGGTGTGTGTACCGCTGGATAGATACGCCGGAGGCTGCCGGCATACTCGGCATCGGATTTCACAAGCAGGGCTAATATTAGATCGAAGTGGCGGCTGACTAGCAAGTGAAGCGTATCTAAGTATGACTATATGGCGCCAAAAAGTTATAATAAGATATGGATGAGATATAAACGTAAGCTATATAAAACAATGACGCGGCGGTTTAAAAAACGCAGACGCTATCTCTCTTCTATCCTATTGAAACCAAGAAACATTTTAGGGTTTTTGATAATTGGGGGATTGATTTCGCTTATGCTAGTTAATATGAATGAGAGGCAAAGGATTCACACGGCTGAGTTGTTAAATACCATCGCCGAAGTCGAGAGCAAAAATAACTACAACGCTTATTTTGGTAACCCAGATAATGCGTCAATTCAATTTACTTCCATGACAGTGGGCGAGGTGCTGGTGTGGCAAGAACAATTCATCGAACAGGGAAACCCGAGTTCTGCCGTCGGGAGATACCAGTTTATAGATTCGACACTGCGAGGGTTGGTGCGTGAGCTAACTATTGATGAGAATAGCAAGTTCGATGAGTCACTTCAAGATAGGCTTGCTGTTGCTCTACTCGAGCGACGAGGGGTTCGTGAGTATGTCGAAAATAAGATGAGCCGCGAAGCTTTTGCTCACAGTTTGTCGCAAGAATGGGCGGCGCTCCCAAGAGCTATCGGCGAAAACCCAGAACAATCGTACTATGCAGGCGATGGCCTGAATAAAGCGCAGCTAAGCGTAGATGAGATGTTCGCAAGTATTGCCACCGTTCGTAAGCTCTAGACGTATTTTCTTGGTCGGAGTGCTTTGCAAACGGAATTAGCCGGCTATGACCTGAAGCATTAGTTGAGCGATCGAAGCACTCATAAAAACGTAACTGTGAAAGATCTCACATACAGGCGGGCTTTTCTCGGCTATATTAGGGGGTATATAAAAGGAGGTTGCAATATGAGTGACTCAGACGATTTAACGAAACGTTCTGCCCAGAATACTAATGAAATTGAAGAAGCACCCGACCCAGATGGTCCTGCTGACCCAGCGGCGACCAGTGCGGATATTACCGACACTGAAGACACAGCCGAACAGACGCCGACATATCAAGATGACCTAGATACCAGTGATGACGCCACCGATCCATTTGCCAATGAAGCAACAGAAGATCCGGCGGTAGATCTGTTACAAATTCCCTCTGACGAGTACAAGGATGAACTGGATAAAACGGTTATAGATGATTTAGGAAATGGTGATGACGATATGCGCGAGACTATAGAGGATAGAGATGAGGACGACGATAACGCTGCATCTAATGCATAGTCGTGACTATGCATTAGAGCTATAGTTTACGTTAATTCACAGAAACTATTAAATTAAATTAAAGTAATTTATTTTACAGTCAATGCTGATTTCTGAACGTACAATGATGGTTGCAAACTAGTAAGGAGGTATATATGGCAGAAGAATACGATAGTATGCATCATATGCGTCGTGATGTGCACGAAGCACACTCAGATGCGAAAGTAGCTAAGTTATTATCAACCCTTGCGATGATTGCCGCTGTGCTTTCGCTGGCATTGGCGGTTTGGGCGTTGGATAAAGCCGGTCAAGCGCAAAGCGCTGCAAACCGCGCCGCAGAAACCATGCAACGCGCACAATAAATACAGGTAGAGATATAGAGACAGGGCTAATGCTACTACGGTACCGTTAGTCCTATTTCTATAGGTGCATTCCAGAAGTCTCAATATTGTAGAGGTAAGAAATATGAAAAATATTTGGAGAAATAATTCGTTATCAGTTGTTCTGTTTGCGGCATTTTTATCTGGTAGTATTGTCGTCATATTTATCTTTTTACGACAGTAGAGTTCACCAGAATCCAAGGCGGTCGCTGTGCCATACTTGGTGACGACAGGCTAAGGTAAAAGTAAGATATGTTACATACCCGAGTGAGCGACTTACTATATGATGTAAATTACAAATAGACGTCAGTCGTACAAAGGAGGTAAATAAAATATATGCACTATCCCTTTCCAGATAATTCGGGATCGTACTGGCTAAAAGATAGTACAAAGCCGTTGTATCCGCAATTGAAAAATGACATTGAAGTCGATGTCGTAGTGGTAGGTGCGGGGATTACTGGATTGACGATCGCCTATGTTTTAATGCAAACAGGCCTTAGCGTTGCAGTCGTCGAACGAAGAACTCTCGCCAGCGGCACGACGTCTGGTACGACTGGTAAAGTCACCTCACAGCACGGGTTGGTATATGTGGAGTTAGTTCGGCAATTCGGCCAGGCTAATATGCAGCGATATGCAAACATCTATACCCAAGCAATGCATGACATAGAATTGTTAGTGCAGACAGAGCGCATCGACTGTGAATGGTCAAAACAAGACAACTACGTGTATACGACAGACGTCGCAAAGACACGGCAATTTAAGGAGGAGGCTGAGGTAGCGGTGGCACTTGGGCTACCCGCCAGTTTTGAAACGGATCTACAACTACCGTTTAAGGTGCAGGCAGCAGTGAAATTTGCGGATCAAGCGCGGTTTAACTCTTATAAATACTGCCATGAACTAGCGAAGCGCATCGTCAGTAATAGCGGTCATGTGTTTGAATACAGTAAAGCGATCAGCTTTCGTGATGATACTCCTGCCCAAGTCAAGACTGAACACGGATCGATTACCGCTAAGCATATTGTCGTCGCAACGCTGGTTCCGACATTGCCGCTGATTGGCCGAGTTTCTTATGGTCTGTTTGAATCACCGCAGACGTCATATATCGTTGCTGGTAAGACTGACAGTCCATTACGGGGCATGTATATCTCGCCCGACAAAGATCATTATTCGATCTTGCCCGTACAAAACGATGACGAGCACTACATGCTAATCGGCGGCGAAGGGCATCTGCCAGGCCTAGGTCAAAGCCAGTCACGGCAACAAAAATTAGCAGATTACGCTGCGCGATGGTTTGATGTAAAAAATATTGAGTATCGATGGAGTGCGATGGATTATACGGCGTATGACAAATTACCGCTTATCGGCAAGCTATACCCATGGTCAAAACATATCTATGCCGCGTCTGGATTTAAAAAATGGGGGTTAAGTTCGAGTATGGTGGCGGCAATCATTATTCGTGATTTGACTAACGGCAACAACACACCTACTGCGCACCTATTTCGAACCTACCGGGCGAGCGCACTACTGGCGCTACCAAAAAGAATCATTAGTAGCTTAAGGAATTAACATAATGAATAGCCCGCCAGTATTGTAAGATTTATTACTGTCCAAGCATTCAATATGAGGGATGATAAGCCCAAGATCATAAATTAAATAAGGAGGATAAATATATGAATATAGTACAAAGAGCAGCAACCGTTTTTGGAGTCGCGTTCGTCTTGCTGGGGATCTTAGGGTTTATCCCACTATTTACTCCGAACGGTCATTTGCTAGGTATATTTGAAGTGAACGGTGCTCACAACGTTATCCACTTACTATCGGGTATTGCCGCACTTCTTGCCTCAAAATCGTATAGGTATTCAAAGCTA